>PAOO01000051.1 GCA_002708065.1 Chloroflexota bacterium | reverse complement strand
TGGGTCTATTTCAATCGCCTTGTTGTAATCATTGATGGCCTCTCTATATTTACCGGCATTCCCCTTAGTAAGCCCGGATGAATTAAACTTACGCGCCTCGGCTCTATGAGCCACTGTTGGGCTGGCAGATGAAATAGGCTGCGGGTCTTCAGAGAGATCCGAGGCACCTGGATCGACTAGCTCAGAGCAATAGGGACAAAACCTGAATTCTTGTTCGATTTCTGAGTCACATGCGGGGCATAGCAGCGGTCCAACATTCGTGCCGCAGAAAGGACACACTTTGAAATCGGGCTGTAGATCTCTATCGCAGTTCGAGCACTTTATTCGATACCCAGCCTTCAAGAGGAAGCAATGTTGAGACTAGATGCTTTGTTGGGAACCGTAAATTAATCGGGCTGCTGTCAAAACTGCTGTCAAATTAAGAAATTGACCTGACATATTAGAGGGATAGAATGCTAATAAAAGCGATTTTGTGACCGAAAACGGGTGTGAAATTTGGCAGGAGCGGCAGGGCTCGAACCTGCGACCTTCGGTTTTGGAGACCGATGCTCTACCAACTGAGCTACGCTCCTGCGTTGTTGGTATTTAATTAGTCATTCCTAGTTAATGTTGAGTTTATGTATTTATATGTTTGCTCGTGGTTGGCCCTCGTTATGTTTATCCACCTAGATAGCTCAAAATTCGTATCTTCTGACGATTGCTGTCGAATTTGTCTGCAAAGTGTTCGCAATAAAAAGTNATTATATATTCATAATGCACTGCGAAGATCTCNTATACCAAATCTTGACTTCTCGNGAACATGATAGTTCTGCCAGCAGAACTNTCTCANGGGCGAACGGTTCNTTTAGTTNTTTTTCGCCAATTNTGCCAATAGTGGCTGAGCCAATTNCNCAAAAATACAGGCTAATCGCCTAGTTTTTNGTGGGTCTATGANATCGACCACATCTCCTTTATAGGAGGCTCGGAAAGGAGACCTCAATTTTAAAAGTCGCTCCTCTATCATAGTACGNCGCGCTTCTGGGTNCGGGGCCCAATCAATTTCTATTCTGTATGTCGCAGNNACACCGCCTTCTAACGTGTTTAGGGTCTAATGGNNTTCCTACCTCCTTGGATTNGTGTANGGAGCAACTAATACACTTACTANGNTATCGACGAATATGGACTCACCAATNAGACATGGAAACCAAGCTANTTNTCTGATTATGCAATACTGAATNTTGTAGTTATTCAGTTATTTTTCAAAAAAGCTGCGACGCGTTCTCCTATCATGATNGTNGTGGCATTTGTATTAGCACGTACTGTATTTGGCATGATAGAGGCGTCTGCTATTCGTAGCCCTTCCACACCATGAACCCTTAGTTTCTCGTCAACAACTGCCATTTGATCAGAGCTTTGCCCCATTTTGCATGTTCCNGTGAGATGCTGTCCTGTAGTGACCTCTTTCAGTAACCATTTATTCAAGCTATCGTCTGAATCAAGNTCTGAGTCAAGGGGTTCAAGGCGTTTCTCGATAATCTCATCGAATTCTGAATGCTTTAAAAGGTCAACTGCAATTCTTACGGCTTCTCGTAATCTTCGGAGATCTTCTAGGTCTTCAAGCAGATGGAAATCAAGGAATGGTTGGTCATTGGGATCATTTGATTTTAGTGTGATCTGTCCTTTGCTCGAAGCAAGATAGATCGAACCAACTATCCTGATCCCCAGTCCTTCCATCCTATTTCCTCCACGATTGACTCGTTCGGTAGCAAAGGACTGCATCCACATCATCATGTCATTCGGTCGTATTGACCCGTTAGCCGTGTACCGTAGACCTACCTGTAGCCTCGGTGCTAATCCATCTAGTGTCACATTCTCTTTGACATTAGCAGTTACGAAGATAAGAGGATGATCGCTAAAGTTCTTTCCTACTCCTGGCAAATCTAAAATGAGGTCTATACCCATTTCTTTTAGATGATCCGAGGGACCTATACCGGACAGCATCAACAGTTGGGCATTTGCTATTGTTCCGCTACTTAAGACGATCTGNTCCCCTTCGACTACAAAATTCTCCCCTCCACTTTCCACCTCTACCCCTGCTACGGAGAGNCCGTTAAATAGCAATCGACGAGCCACGCATTTAGCTTTGATGGTTAAGTTGACCCTGTGCCTAGCCTGTGCCAGGTATCCTATTGATGTGCTGAACCTTATGCCATTTGGATTATTGCACGGGATAGCCCCGACACCATGTGAATCAGGTTGATTAAAATCAGCCACTGCTGGAAAACCTGCNTCTATACATGCGTTATAGAAGGCTGTTTGTGAAGGCAACCAGTCATCTNGTTTGAATCTATGGCAGATTATCGGGCCNTCAGATCCATGAAAGTCATCGTGAAAATCCATGTCAGTTTCCAGATTGCGGAAGAAAGGCAAGACCTCTTCAAATGTCCAGAGCTTATTTCCCTGTGTTGACCAATCATTAAAGTCATCCGTTAGCCCTCTCAAAAAAACCTGTCCGTTTATGGCACTCGTTCCTCCGGTTACTTTACCGCGAGGGACTAACATGGTCTCCGCTATCTCGTTGGCTTTACCCGTGTATTGCCAATTGTGCTCATCGCTTACCATGATGTCTGTTCCTGTTGCGTATCCAAATTTCAGTTCATTCGGAAGCGTTTCAAAATCAGGATAATCTGGACCTGCCTCTAGAAGAAGTACCGATATTTGTGGATCTTCTGATAATCTGGTTGCCGCTGCAGAGCCCGCGGACCCAGCGCCTATGACGATAACGTCATATTTCATGAATTCACCTCACGGAAACGCGATTAGGGAAATACTGATGGTACCGAAATGAGATCTCCAGTCGGCCGAAGCAAGTTTGAATCTGCTCAAATTTAACATAAGTTATTGACATCAAGACAACGATTATCATCACTAGTCTGGTAAGGCAGCTCTTTATTCTGATTAAATAGGTGANCATAATCGCGTTATTATCGACGATTGACAACATTTGTCAGCAGGAATTTCTATGGACAAGAAAAAAAGATTGGCTTTGGTAACTGGTGGATCCCGTGGGATAGGCAAGGCGATCGCACTGGAATTTGCAGAAAATGGAATAGATGTNGTAGTTACCGGCCGTAATGAAAGAAGNCTTATCGAGACTTCNAGGGAACTTCGGGATTGTGNAGTTAAGGCATATCATGTTGACGCCGATATTGGGAACCCTGAAGGNGTAANAAGAATATCNGAATTCCTTACCCATAGCGAATTAACGGTGAGTATACTCATAAATAATGCAGCTATTATTCATCCTAGAATACCTTTGGTGGATTTCGATATGNAAGATTGGGAGGAGATCATTAATGTGAACCTCATCGGAGCTGTAAGAATAACGAAAATGTTATTGCCTGGAATGATTACTCAAGGATATGGAAAGATCATTAACATATCCTCCATTGGAGGTAGAAAAGGCGCATACGGAAGAAGTGCTTACAGAGCGACGAAAGCAGCTTTGATAAGTTTCACAGAATCGCTTGCCGCCGAAGTAAAGCCGTCAGGCATAGATGTCAATTGTATATGCCCTGGTGGGGTTGTGACAGAAGGCTATATCGAGGCGTTCGGAGAAAAATCCATTCAAGAGGGAAATATGATGGACCCTGGCGAAATCGCTGCCCTTTGTTTGTTCCTTATAAGCTCGAAAGCCTCTGCGGTGACGGGAGCTATTATCGACGCATATGGGTCATCAAACCCGTTGTTCAATACATAATATTCGGCGAAACCACACAATCTACTATCAGATCGTAATTTCTTTGATTGTTGTCTGTAAATTTTCGGTGTGCTAACTTGGGCAAAAGCTAAGGTGAAGCTAAAAGGAGATACATAGTGCTGGAGCATGTTGAGAAGTTTGGCATTTATTTGAATATTGAATCTGGTCAGGTAGTAAGAATAACCTCTCCATACTGGTTTCCTCCGGAACCTGATTGGGTGATTGTCACTCGTGAAGTAAACGCCACACTTATTGATATCAGGGATTCTATTAAGAGCAAAAAACTCTTTGCTAAGCCTGAATCTGTTGTCTGGGGAAGAATTCCATTAAAGGATTAGTAACAAGATTGCTGAAGAGGGAAGCGTTGAATTCGTATGGGACTATTTTCCTTCAACTATGCGACAGGAATTGCAAGTCGATAGAGACGATTAGAAACAGGAAATAAGAATTTCAGATCACTGCAAGCCGAAGTGAATCCATAATTAATGCAGATCAACTTGCACTTAATCTGGATGGTATCTGCTCCACAATGCATGCGAAGATTTTCCAGATATTATTTTTAGCCTCTCACTTCTGCTCCAGCCCAGTCGTCAAAATTAGACCGCAACATATATTTGACAGCTGTAATCAGTTTCAAAGTGGAGGAACTGGCATGCATTGCACGAAGGTTTCGACTTCCAGAGCTTGAGGTGGACTGTAAGCCGAGTTCTGTTCTCTGAACTAATCCAGAGTGGCGACCATCTATCTAGCCCTTCCGTTGCCGAAAGGGTCAAGCGGCCAACCCGGGTAAGGCTCGGAACCTTTACTACCCCTATTAGGCCTTGCTCCAGATGGGGTTTACCTTGTCCGGAGTTGTCTCCAACTCCGCGGTGAGCTCTTACCTCACCTTTTCACCCTTACTGCTATGCAGCGGTATGTTTCTGTGGCACTGTCCGTCGGGTCACCCCGCCCCGCCGTTAGCGGGCATCCTTCCGAGAGAGCTCGGACTTTCCTCCGTAGCTGCAAAAATCAACTAAGGCGGTCGCCCGTCCACCTCAACCTCAAGAAAATTCTAGCATTGAGCGCTTTTTTTTGTGAGATAGATAATAAAGGCTTTCAGTAGTGAATACGTACAGACCGGTCTTTAACCGTAATGAAGGTGAGGTACTCGTCAAGAAAGGATTGTTGTTCTGCGAAACTTTTAGTTTCCCAATTACAAACCAAATCATTTACATTCTTTAGATCAACGGATATAAATGCCTGCGTTCTGGCCAAATCAAGATTGTCTATATAGAGAGACAACCTGGCTACAACAGACTGGCCACGTGATGTTTTCCGCATGAATTCAATGAAACGCTTTTCGGCTGCTTCCACTTTCCGCAACCGTTTGGTAGCTGCTAGATGTCTTTTTTCTTCACCAGGCTGCCCACCCATGCTCTCTTGCAGTTTTCCCGATCCTAATGCTTCTTTTATAAGATTCAACACACGTTCTTCTAGTTTCTCCGTAGGCCAGGTGTGGTAGCCACAAGTTCCTTTATTGGTCCGGGACTGGCATTGATAGTAACGATAATTTCCCCTCACCCTCGAACCATCCTGTCTCTTCCACGTTTGTCTTCTGTTCACTCCCATGAGCCCATTTCCACAGTATCCGCAAATGCACAAGCCAGAAAGCAAATATGGCAAGCTATTGGCAAACCCTCTGTAACGTTTTCTTTCTCTGACCTTGTCTTGCGCTGATCGGAATAGCTTTGTTTCTATTAACGGTTCATGATTTTTGGTCAGTCGAAGCCCAAATCGCGTGTAGGTTCCGATATAGGAGGTATTCCTAAGAATGTCCCTTATGGTCACTATATTCCAGCTGTTTCCGCTTCTCGTGACTATCCCTTCGCCATTAAGGATTTCAACTATCTTCCTAAGACCGAGATCGTCATTGACGTAGAGCTGATAGATTCGTCGTAAGATTGTGGATTCAATGCAATCTGGAAGGAATTTACCTTCACTGTCCGTGGTGTAGCCAAATGGAGGTTTTCCAAGCGACTTGCCTTCAATTGCCCTAGCTTGCATAGCTTTTCGTATGTTTTTGCTCTTTTCACTGGAAACGCCTGGCGCCTGAATGTGCTGAAAAGCGTTTTGCAATATGTCAGGATAGGCTTCTTCCAGACAGAAAAAATCTGACTGTTGTTGTTCCAATTTCACAACGGATCTTGCTATCCCTTCAAGATCTTCACTGACATGGGTAGCGTCAGGTACAACTACAAGGAACCCTCCACTGTTTTCTTCCACGTAATCCAATAATTTCTTAAAGTCTGATTCTTGTCCCTCTCCCAAAACAGATGAATCGGAAAATAATATTTCGCAAGGTTGGTGTGCCAAGGATGCACAAAACTGATGAAAAACGTGAGCAAATTTATCTTTCGTCCAGGGTGCACATGCTGAGGAATTATTGGTCTGACAAAATCCGATCGCCTTCATCCGTCTAATCCGACAGGCAAAGTATTCTTTGGCAAGAATTACAGAAAACGAAAGAATCCCCCGAACGTAATTCTTGGATCAACTGTGAGGGAACAGCTACTCGGCATGCCGAGCATAGATCTGACACCATTGTTGCAATTGCTAACCCGCCTCTGCTCTTTCTTAACCTGTCGTATGAAATAAGAGATTTTGAATCGCAAAGTGCTCGGGTGCTATCCCTTGACGGAATNCGTTCAGATAGAAACTTGGAACCTGCTGCTTTCTCTACTGTTAGAGATTTAAGGCTTGTTTTNCTGCTTTGTTTGATAGCGTTAAGGTTCTCATTAGCTTTCAATAATCCTGATTCATANCGTTCGTGTTGAATCATTGTTTCCAGAAGTATGTCTTCGTTCTCTTCAGTCTTTTTGGACAGAGCATCCATTTCGTCCTGTAGAGCTGACAGCTCTCTTTCATTCTGGATAGTTCCGCCATATATCCTTTTATTTACAGCATTTAATTGCTGAGTCAAGTCAGCTACATCCCGTTCTAGCCGGCGTCGAGAAATGGAGAGTTCTTCTAACTTTTCTGAGATGGCTCTATGTATCGTGGTTGCTTCTGTAACCTCACTGTCATCCCCAAGCTCTATTTCGATTTCCCTTAACCGATCTTGGGTTTTATCTATACTTGCATCGAGCAGCTGCAATTCTCGGAGTAAATTGGTGTCATTCATAAATGTCCTTCGTTATGCTGTCATTCTAAACAATCATGAGATTAGAGCAATGTTTTCCTCTGCTTTGCTAGAGCGNTCAGCAAATCTTATGTACACTTGGTCACAGCGCGATCCAAAATTTAGATGTTTGGGAAAAATATGTCTACAGAGCAAGGTTATCCAGCCTCCAACCTTCCGAAGACAAAAATTGTTTGTACCTTGGGCCCAGCGACAGANAGTGAGGAATCGCTTCGCGGGCTCATTCATAGTGGGATGAGTATAGCTCGATTGAATATGTCTCACGGGGACATTAAAACTCACAAAGAGACTGTCTTAAAGGTAAGGGCTGTTTCAAAAGAAATCGGTATTCCTGTGGGGCTGATGGTCGATGTACCTGGTGCAAAATATAGAACAGGCCCCCTAGTATCAGGCACAGAAAATTTGCGTGATGGCGAGGCAATAGTTCTTACCAGTGATTACCTAGCTGGTAATAGAAACAGAGTTACAGTCACACCTCCAGGTCTTCATAGAGACGCGAGTACAGGTGGGACGATACTGGTTGATGACGGACATATAGAATTAGTGGCGCTTTCAGTTACTGGAAATGATGTTTTATGTGAAGTGGTTCGGGGAGGTAGGCTTACGGAGGGTAGGGGAGTGGTGACCCCCGGGAAATCCCCATCTCAGCAGTTTCCTGACGAAAAAGCAATTGAATGCCTAAAGTTCGCTGCAATATCAAATGCTGATTTCGTTGCACTGTCTACTGTAACAAAAAAGGAAGACATCGTTACGGCGCGCAGGATTCTTCAAGAAAATGGGATGGAATCACCTCTCATAATCTCAAAGGTCGAAAGAGCTGAAGCTATTGAAAATATTGATGAAATTGTCCAAGAAAGTGATGCCATTATGGTAGCGAGGGGAGACATGGGAGTCGAAGTTCCTCTGAAGCGCGTTCCGGTTATACAAAAAGATCTCATTAGGCGAAGTAATTCTGCTGGGAAACCAGTAATCACAGCCACCCAAATGCTCGAATCCATGATTACATCGTCCTCTCCTACACGTGCTGAAGTGACAGATGTTGCTAATGCCGTTTATGACGGTTCCGATGCCATAATGCTATCTGGTGAAACTTCTATAGGACAATTTCCTATCGCTGCGGTGAAGGTTATGGCTGAGACCGCGATCGAAGCTGAAAAGGCATTGCCTTATGACAGCATGATGAGGGAGCGTTTTCAACAGCTGCAAGTTGTCACAGATGATGTAATTAGTTTTGCAGCGTGCCAGACTTCCAATGAACTAGGGTCTGAGCTTATAGTAGCTTTCACCGAATCAGGGAGTTCCGCAGGTCGGGTGTCNCGGTATAGGCCGAGATCGAGGATATTGGCGATCACACCTTGGGAGAGAGTTCAAAACCGACTTACCCTTTACTGGGGCGTATTCCCTGTAATAGTAGACAAGGTGTCCGATGTCGAAGAATTTTTTTCGATCGGGGAGATCGAGTCTAGGAAAGTAATAGGAAGTCAATCTGATGGAACCGTAGTCCTAGTAGCGGGGACTCCAATCGGTGTACCCGGTACTACTAATATGCTTAGAGTGCTAGATCTCTCTTGATACTTACAAACAAATGAATTTAAGCCTAAACTCTGGCATAGGGGCAGGTTTTGCTGAATCTTTATAACACCCTTACTAGGAAAAAAGAACTTTTGAAGCCACGTGTGGCAAGTGTGTTTAACATGTACACATGTGGCCCAACAGTTTATAGAGACGCGCATATTGGCAATCTTCGCTCCTACCTTATGGCTGACTGGATACGAAGAGTTCTAATAGCCTCTGGATTCGATGTTATCCATGTAAAAAATATTACGGACGTCGGTCACATGAGGCAGGAAGTCTTGGAACAGGGTGAGGATAAAGTCATNGCGGCAGCAATAGCCGAAGGAAAAACCCCCGCAGAGATAGCGGAATTTTATACAAACCGGTTTCTTGCTGATGAATCTACTCTCAACATTCTTCCCGTTGATCATTTGCCTCGGGCGACCGATCACGTGCCTGAAATGGTGGCAATTACCGAAAGGCTCTTAGAAGGAAATCTCGCTTATGAAGTAGATGGAAATGTTTATTTCTCGGTTGCGGGATTTCCCGATTACGGCAAGCTGTCGGGCAACATACACGAGTCTCAACTTCAAGAGGCAGTAAGAGTGGAAGCGGATCCGAGAAAGAGAGATCCAAGAGATTTCACTCTCTGGAAAATCGCAGAACCAGGTAGGACTCTGAAGTGGCCTAGTCCTTGGGGGGATGGATTTCCCGGTTGGCACATCGAATGTTCTGCAATGTCTATGAAATACTTTGGCAAGAAATTCGATATACACACTGGGGGAGTAGACAACATATTCCCTCATCATGAAGGGGAAATTGCTCAAAGTGAAGGAGTGACAGGGGATTCAGTAGTCAGCTATTGGATACATGGGCAACATCTACTCGCCGACGGCGTGAAGATGGCAAAGTCCTCCGGTAACGCTTTCATAGTCGCTGATCTGGAGGAAAGAGGTATCGACCCATTGGCATTTAGATATCTTTGCATGACCGCAAGATATAGCACTAGATTGAATTTNACTTTCTCATCTCTGAAAGCTGCGGAAAACGCCTTAAATAAACTCAGGCGCCTTTATGTCATTTGGGGCCGTGATTCACAAGATTCAAANAGAGATCGGGATAGTGAGAACTCTTGGTGGACACGCTTTATGGCAGTGGTAAATGATGATCTGAATCTACCGGTGGGGTTAGACGTAATATGGCGTTTAACTGAATCAGAGTTACCAAACGTTTCTAAACGGGTTGTACTTACCAGAATGGATGAGATTCTTGGACTGTCATTAAAAGAAACCCTTGACATGTTTGATGTGCCTGAATCCGTGAATATTCTCGCGCAGAAACGGGATTCTCATCGAAAAAACAAAGAATTCTCTTTGGCGGATTTATTGAGAGAAAAAATGGGAATAGAAGGATATTCTATTGAAGACGGTACTAGGACATTTTCTGTACGGTTAAAGAACCGTTCAGAGTTACGCGAGGAGAAATGGCCCGCTATTTCATCTTCTTCAGAAATCCCCTCAGCCCTGGAATCTCCTAGTGACTTCGAATACAGCGTGGGCATAGTAGCAAACGGTTATCCAGATGATGCTGAGAGATGCCTCAGGAGCATAGACAAATATTCAGGGACCCTATCGAAAGAAATGCTAGTTTTAGATAACGGTAACGATGAAGGCGTAGGGCGACGATTCGAGAGTCTCCAAACTGAGATTGATTCTTTGACGGTGATTCATACCGATCATACGCTTGGAGACGGAGCGGCGAAAAATTCGCTGCTCAAATCGGCCAAAGGAAAGGTCTTCATATTAATCGATCCAAGTGTCGAGGCGATTGGACCATTCCTATCTGAATTAGGGAAGATTCTTTTAGATCCCAAAATAGGTATAGCAGGGTATGCTGGCTTGAGAACAGAAACCATGCTTCACTTCCATGAAGGTGATGGGGAGTCAGGTTATATGGATGCGATGCAAGGGTATTGTTTGGCCTTCCGACGTGAAGATATCGCCAACGTTGGTTTAATGCGTGAGTCGTTCAGGTTCTATAGGAACCTCGATATAGATTTCAGCTTTCAATTNAAAAATGTTGGATTCCGAATATATGCCGATAATTCGTTACCTCTCGTATTGCATGAACACAGAGGATGGACCTCTTTGTCAGAACAAGAACGGGATGAACTAAGCCGAAAAAATTACGGNAGATTCCTCAAGAAATGGCGAGAGAAAACGGATCTCCTTATTAAAAGCGCAGATTGAGCCATATTTGGGTATATTCAGGACAAACAATATAANGTACGGCTGTATAATCTANGAGGTTAATCGCGCTCCTTCATTAGCCAGCTTGGCACTTTAGAATCTGGAGTTTCATATTTGGATTTTTCATCTCTTCCCATGTTGTGGGCTCAACTTGCTATTCTTGCCGGAGTTATACTNGTTTCGGCAACTCAGTTAGCCAAGTCTGCAGATATTATCGCTTTCAAGACAGGCCTCGGACGATCCTTCGTTGGTGTGGTTCTACTTGCAACTGCCACATCGCTGCCTGAACTCGGTACGGGCATTAGCTCTGTCACTGTNATAGGAGGCCCTAGTGGCGCGGACCTTGCTGCTGGTGATGCGTTTGGTAGTAATTTGTTTAACCTGCTTATTATAGGGATTTTAGATTTGCTATGGAGGAGAGGATCGATTCTGGCAACACTTGGTAGTAGCGTAGCNCTGGTAGGTCTCCTTGGAGCTGGGGTAATTGTCATAGCGGGTGGGGCAATACTTGTTCATAATAATCTTAACTTTGGATCAGGATTGCCGATAAGCCCAGTTTCTGTTGTTTTGGCGCTCGTCTTTGCGGTTGCACTATTTGCTGTTTATAGGGAAGAAAAGAGCACAGAAAAGACGGAACCTGAACATGATTACTCTGAGAGCAGTCTCAAGAAGGCGGTTCTGATCTACGGAACTGCTGCGGCAATTGTAGTTGTAGCCGCTGTGCGGCTAGCTCATACCGGCGAAGGGCTTGCTGAGGCGATGGGATGGGAAAGAAGTTTTGTTGGAACTCAATTTTTAGCTCTAAGTACTTCCCTTCCGGAGCTAGCGGCCTCTGTTGCGGCAATCCGAATCATGGCTCCTGAGTTGGCTATAACAAATCTCTTAGGTAGCAACTTATTTAACATGGGGTTTGTTTTGTTTCTAGATGATGCGGCGTATATTGATGGCCCCATTTGGACAGCTGTATCTCCAATACACGCGCTAACAGCTGCAATAGCGGTGTTAATGACAATGGTTGTACTAATCCCAGTCGTCAGCAAGGCGAAGACTTCGATCGGTAGGGTAGTCACATTAGAGTCGTCTCTATTAATATCCCTTTATGTAATTGCCAGCTTGCTAGTATTTTATTCTGGTAGAGGTAGCCATTAATGATCTGATTGGAATGTTTACAAAAGGAGATCCCCAGCACGTTTTTTGAACTTAGAGAATATAGAACCCTTCCAGGAGAGAGAATTGGGTCAATTTCATGGAGGAAATTATTATTCCGTTTCAAGTTTCCAAAGGGATGGTGATTCTAGGCAGCTTTACTGGGCAGGAAGAAGATGATTTATANATCTGGGTACGCCGTTTTGAAGGTGAAGCTGAACGAAAAGCGTTGTACGAAGCAGTATATGAAAGTGNTGTCTGGAAAAACGATATAGGGCTTANAATCCCAGCGATGATGGATAGGTCCAAGATAGTGCTTAGNAGAAAAGAAGTAAGTTCTCGATCTGTCATCCAGTAGACTACACCCATTCACTTTTAAGAATAGGCGAGGAATTTCGTATTGTCGCCCCCTTTACGAATAGATGACCTGACAGTATTTGACGGTTGGGATGTCAGAGAACGTCAAAGCGTCGTCACGAATGGTTCACATTTTGTTTGGGTTGGCCCTACCAACCAGTGTTCAGATTCCCTAAGTGGGGGAATTGCGAGGATTGACGGCAGAGGCCTTTTTGCGTGTCCTGGATTTATTGACTCCCACTTACATCTTGCTGGCTTAGCCGCAGCTCTCTCTGGACACGATTTNTCAAATGTATTTNACTCTGANNCGAANACATTTCTTNAAAGCNTAAAGAGTGNTTNCNAAGAAGATNTNCAGTCTGANTGGCTNAGATTTTATTCACTTGATTATTTTGANGCCTTNGATGCAGGTCTNTTANATAGAANNCTAGTGGATNCTGNGATACCNGATAGGCCAGTNATNATTCGATTCAACTCGGGTCACGGNGTGTTACTTAATNCCCTNGCNTTGCANAGACTTGGAATTAACGAATCNACNCCTGAACCTCCTGGNATAACGNTTGNNCGGACGATNCCGCATGGNGTGCTGTCNGGAGTAATTCTNGAAGGTGANGAAATANTNTCCAANANNATNCCTGCNNTTCCTGATTCTCAATTGGTATCTGGTTTTAAATTAGTTAACCGATTACTCAATAAACATGGATTTACATGTGTTGTTGATGCAACCCGAACAAATGATATGGAACGTTTGTGTATGACGAGGAATCTTGTAGTCACAGGGCAGATTTCCCCTGACATTGTGTTCATGCCAGGTTATGAACATATAGGCGAATTCAGGTCGAAGGATCTGACTTACAATTCGGTATACGGCGGTATACGTATCGGTTGTGCAAAGATTCAGATTTCTCTGTCTGGTGGTTCAATCTACCCCAATAGTTCCGATTTAAGGGAGATAATAAACCATTCCCACAGACAAGGNTTTCCTGTGTCAATACATGCAGTCGAACGGGAATGTATTTCAATAGCCGTAGATGCCTTNTGTNGATCGAGAATGAATGGCGACAGGATTGAACACGCGTCGGAACTTGATGATAGAACNCTCAGTAAGCTGGCACNCTCTGGAGTTAGTGTCTCTACTCAACCAGCCTTCTTACACAGCTACGGCGACAGATATATTCAAAGATCTGACTCTAGTAAACTTCAGATGCTGTACCGGATATCTTCTCTAAACAAGTTGGGAATCANCGTAGGGTTCTCTTCTGACGCACCAGTTACATATCCAAATGCTTTAGGTTCGATATATTCAGCTGTCACGAGGAAAACTTTTNGAGGAAATGTTGTTAACGACGATGAAACAATTTCACCAATGGATTCGATGCGCCTTCTCACCAATGTCAACGCAGTGATCTGTGGGGTAGGGGAGCAAAANGGCCAGGTAAANGCGGGATATGACGCCGATTTGGTACTCATGGACCATAATCCAATNGCATCCGACATNGAAGATATTCTGGAGATATCAGTACGGTTGACTATGCGCCGTGGAGAAATTCTTTACGACAACCTATNAGCGATCTGTCACTTCCCTCTGGAAATGATAAATTCAGCTAGTTCCTCAAGAGAATTTCGATGTCTATTTATTGGGAGACTAGTCAACGATTCCCTTGCTTGGGTAGCTAAGTTGGACGCATAGTCGATTGATCTCTCCACACCGTTTGAAGANCTGATCAGATCCACTATTTCTTCGTGAATTGAGTTTTCGTCTGGGGTCTCGAAAAAATGGCCGACTTTGTCTTGCAATTTCGTGTTTTCCATCGCGTACAAAGTGGGCAGTGTGACTATCCCATTCTTTAAATCGCTGCCTACGGGCTTTCCTATAATGAGAGCATCACCTTCGAAGTCGAGTATGTCATCGATAATCTGAAAGGCCAAGCCTATGTTTAGGCTATAGCTCTTTACGTGTGAAACAACATCGTCTGGCGCTCCACTGAGAATAGCTCCAGATTCGCCCGAGGTACTAAAAAGAGATGCGGTTTTGTAATAGATTCTCTGGATATACTCACCAATTTCCCTCTTAACATCATAACTGTATGCTGATTCTTGAAGCTGTCCTTTGGAGAGTTCGGCAATGGTCTCNGAGAATCTGCGTATNACATTTATGTTTCCCGTGTCACATACCTTTGTCGCCGATGATGCGAAAACATAATCTCCTACTAGCACTGCTGTATGTTGCCCCCAAGCGTTACTGATAGTTATTCTACCCCTACGAGTTTCAGCCTCATCTACGGTGTCATCGTGAATGAGAGTTGCTACATGGAGCAGCTCAACNGCTGTGGCCATTGTTAGGACATTGCTATTTTTATGCGGGTGGAATCCAGCTGCTAAAAGTGTGAGCGCAGGCCGGGTTCTCTTCCCTGTAGAATCAAAGACGTGTTTCAGCAGTTCATTCAATAATGGAAGATCCGATTTATCAGCGAAAGANCTAAGCTGTTCATCAACCAGATCGAGTTGATCTGTGACTGGCTCAAGGATTGATTGAAGCTGCATATTTGTATCTACGTGAGGCCTAGTCGAGAAGTCTCTTCGTCTACGACACTTTGATCAAGTTTGGTGAAAAGGTGTTCAACTTTACCCAGTTGATGGCCAGACGGGATGCCATTCTCTTGCCAGGACCATCCCTCAGAAGACACTGTTCCTTCTTGCCCCAACATGCGGTGTAATTTTTCTGTGCTGAAAGGCAAGAACGGGTGAAAGGTTACCTTTAGGCAGTTCAAAATATTGGCAGCCGTATAAAGCGTCGTGCCAGCAGCTACGGGATTCGTCTTTACAACCGTCCAGGGAGCCTTTTCATCAAGATATCTGTTTGTAAATTGTGCTAGAGCCATTGAATAACCCAGTGCCTCGCGAAACCTACAATTCATTAACGAATCGGAGANTTCACCCAGAGTTTCTGATGCTTTTTGGAATAATTCTTCTTCTCGCTTACCGGAATCTNCAGGGGAAGGAATTTCACCATCGAAATTGCGGGTTATCATCGATAAAACCCTGTTAACAAGGTTCCCAAATGTTGCGACTAATTCATCATTGTTTCTTCTAACAAAGTCATCCCATGTGAAATTTGAATCACTGGTTTCAGGCATAATTGCGGAAAGAGCGAAGCGTAAAGGGTCAGGATCATAACGACTGACAGCGTCCTTTAGATTTATCACCCAGTTACGGCTTGTCGAAATTTTTTGGGCTTCCATATTTACATATTCATTAGCCGGTACGTCATAAGGTAACCTTAAACCCTCGTATCCCATGAGCATCGCAGGCCATATGATTGTGTGGAAAGGGATGTTGTCTTTTCCCATGAAGTAATATGCACGGGATTCTTTCTTCCAAAAACGCTCCCATTCATCATGCTGTCCTATGTTAGATGCCCATTCGATCGAAGCGGAAAGGTACCCTATTACTGCTTCAAACCATACATAAATACGTTTTNCCTCNTAACCTTTCAGGGGTACAGGCACTCCCCACATAATGTCTCTGGTTATGGCCCTGTCTTGCAGGCCCCCCTCCAAAAAGCCTTTCGTAAAATTTCTTACATTTGGCTTCCAGTGTTCTTGTTTTTCTACCCAATTCAGAAGTTCATTTTCGAAAGCAGTTAACTTTAAGAAAAAGTGTTCGGTTTCCTTGAATACAAGCGTGGAGTCACAATCTTTGTGGCGAATTTCCAGGAGATCTTTAGGATCCAATGTGTTTCCGCAACCGTCACATTGATCTCCTCTTGCACCATCAAATTTGCAATGGGGGCAGATCCCTTCCACATATCGGTCCGCCAGGAACCTCAGATGAGCTTCGCAGTATGGCTGTGACATCCTATCTTTGTATATGAAACCCTTCTCATAGAGTCTAAGAAAAATATCTTGCGCCACTTCAGAATGGTTATTTGTATGTGTACTGGTAAACAAGTCAAACGATATGCCTAGATTTTCCCAATCAGATAAAAACTCTTTCTGATAGGTGGAAGAAACTTCTTCTGGTGTCGTTCCCTGACTTTCGGCGGTAATGGTCACAGGTGTTCCGTGAGCGTCACTGCCGGATACCATCAAGACATTATTTCCCTTTAGTCTGTTATATCTCGCGAAAATGTCAGCGGGTAGATAACAGCCAGCAATGTGCCCGAGGTGTAATGATCCGTTTGCATACGGCCAGGCAGCGCATACTAGAATGTTTTCAGACATGTTTCNAAGGGGGCTCTCCGAAAGATTTCATGCGGACAGTCAGGCACAGAATTTTAGCATATTTGGGTTGGGATTCTCTTTTAGGGCTCTTCAGAAAGAGGAGTGTCNANCACCCTTCTGTATGCTTCACTATTACTCAATCCAGACAATTCAGATAAATGTCGGGCCAGTTCTCTCGTTCCTGAA
Organism: Chloroflexota bacterium; assembly: GCA_002708065.1. GTDB lineage: Bacteria > Chloroflexota > Dehalococcoidia > Lucifugimonadales > UBA826 > UBA11795. Next base: position 4,627 of record PAOO01000051.1, on the reverse strand, counting down.
ACTTCTTTTGATAGCCTCTTGATTGTATCTGAAATCTCGATGTCTGTTAGGCGTGGATTATCTGCAGGAGATGGTGCCAGGACGATCGTGAATTCCCCTCGAGGTTTCTGAAAAAAATCTAAAGCTTCCTTTACAGTGCCGATAAAGCGCTCTTCATACATCTTTGTCATCTCTCTCATGATCAGTACCTCCTGTTCTGGGGTTTCCTCGGAGAGAATTTTCAGGAGATTGGTTATCCTTTTTGGGGACTCGAAAAGGACAACCGGGACTTTGAGCGGACGAGTTTTTGCCACCAATTGCAATATGTCCTTCTTTCTTCTAGGTGCAAACCCTGCGAAGTAGAAAGAATCGGTCGAAAAAGGAGCCGTTGATAGAGCGGTTGTGACTGCTGAAGGCCCAGGTATNGGGATGATATCTACAGCGTGGGATCTGAGTGACCTTATCAGCTCAAACCCCGGATCACTAATTCCAGGAGTTCCGGCGTCAGTNACCAGCGACATGTCATGNTCTTTTAATATCTTGATAAGGGAAGGTATTCTCTTCTCCGCATTGTCCTTGTTGAAACTTACCATGGGAGTTTTTATACCGAATCGNGAGAGTAATTTGCCCGTTATTCGTGTGTCCTCAGCTACGATAGTATGAGATTCANGAAGTGTCTGGATAGCTCTCTCGGAAATGTCTGAGAGATTACCTATAGGGGTTCCGACTATNTATAGCGATGGCATATTTGTATTTTACTTGTATATAGTTCTCGTTGAATGAANTAAGNATTNCNTAAACTAAAGATAGAATCGGTTTCNNAAAACATNNTNGGAGNGCTANATGAGATTTGGTTCNTTTGTTTTTCCNGTATCTCAGGACCCNNTAAATGACCACCGTATNATTGANGANACATTGGAAGAGATAATCTTNTGCGATGAGCTAGGTTTTGACNCAATATGGCTTACTGANCANCATTTTGANGGNGCGACTGCCTATGTNGATCCAGTNGTATTTGCGGCGGCTGTNGCGNCGANAACAAAACGTGTNCGNATAGGATTTGCTGTGGTAGAGATGGCACTTCATCATCCTGTTCGATTGGCGGCACAGACAGCACTTCTAGATAATCTCAGCAGTGGTAGATTAATAGTGGGGACTGGAAGAGGATCTGCCTTTAATGAGTATGAATATATAGGGTTTGGTGTTCCAATGGCGGAGGCAGCGAATAGTCTTAAGGAAGCGGAAACCCTGATACTCGAGGCTTGGCAGGGGAAACCCGTTGATTTTAAAGGTGAGTATTGGGAGGTCTCTTTCCCTGGCCTAAGNCCGCTACCAGTTCAAAAACCGCATCCTCCGTTGATTCGAGCATGTTTGNGCGTAGAATCTACTAAGGAAATGGCCAAAATGCGGCGCCCTGTGTTAATCGGCGCTCAGGATAATGAATCGATCGCTGAACGTTTAAGTGTTTACCGTGACGAAGTACTCTCTTCTGGAGCGACTGATGAGGAACTGGAATCGCTCCTCGATCAAATCTGGGTTTCAAAAAATGTATTGGTCGGGGACTCGGAATTAGAAACGATTCAAATTGCCCAAGAGGGTTTAGAGACAGAGCAAAGTCACTTTTGGAGGGCGCGTGATTTATTCAATCCACCANACAGGGATATAAAAAGGCAACCNAATTCTAATAATTTTGACTCTACGTTCATCGCAGGGACGCCAGACCAAGTATCTGATTGCATATCCGAACTAGAGGAAATCGGTGTGCGGAATCTAATGATGAAACTGAATACAGGCGAGATGAATCGAGAGTATGTTGGAAGATCAATAGACCTGTTTACTAAAGAGNTAATGCCCCGGTTCAACAAAAAGTAATGTAAGNCACATAAAGGCATTTTAGANCCCNTGAACAGTTATTCTATCGATTGTGATCCTGAATAGAATGACCTTACTGTCNTCGGCATCCTTATAAGTTTCCGCAAATTTCGNCCCTTCTTCAAGGCCATAATATTTCCTTGANATGCGGGAAACCGTGGGAAAGAGCAATGAAGATTGATTGGTAATCGGTTCGACGTCTCCATCTACAGTTACTGAGCGATAGGGGGTCTCGGAATCGTCAACGCAAAGGGATACCCGTGGATCACGAAGAATGTGTTGCCATTTGGTCGAACTAGTGTGTGTAAACAAGAGCAGCCCCTGCTCTGAACTCCAATCATGCCATATAGCCNTGGTCCGTGGGGCTCCGGATTCGTCGATTGTGGCTAGGGTGCTGATTAGCGGTTTTTTGAGAAATTCTTGCACCTCGGCGGTTATATGGACCAAAATCTTCTCCAATGTCTGAATTCGACGTTGTCTGATTCTATTTCAGGCACTCCCTATAAAAGAGAACACGATGTTGAAGCAAGATGTTAGCAACATCACCTATTTATTTNCAATTGTCGATGTAACGTTAGAATTGAAATCTAAATTTTNGTTAGCAGGAAGCGNGTAGGGCGGTCAAGTTGCGCAAGAATAAANTAAAAGAANTCATGGGATCTGGGCAATTGGCCCTTGGAGCATATGTTGCTCTTGCCGATCCNCAAATTGTCGAGATCATAGGAATCTGTGGCTTTGACGCCGTTTTCATTGATATGGAACACTCTGCTTTTGACCTTTCCATTGTTCAGCAAATGATTGTTGCTGCGGACCTGGCTGATATAACACCGATAGTACGTGTTTCTGACAGTGATCCCGGCTTTATATTGAGAATTCTGGATATGGGAGCGCAAGGAATAGTCATACCTCATGTGGATGGTCTTGAAGGCGCGAAAGAAGCGGTTTCAGCCNTCAGATACGCTCCGCTGGGAACACGTGGAGGAGCGGGTGGAACACGTGCAGCAAGGTTTGGCTCAGTTAGCTGGGCGGAACACGTACGAACTTCCAATGAAGAAATCCTTTTGTCGGTTATGACTGAGGATAAAAAAGCCATATCGCAGGTTTCTGAGATTGCGGCGTTAGATGGAGTAGATCNTGTGGCACTTGGTCCGACTGATCTTTCTCAGACCCTTGGCGTCAGCGGCCCTTCCGATCCTAAACTGAAGTCAGAGGTAGAGAGGATTGCATCAGAGGTGGAGGAGGTCGGAAATGCCAAACTCCAGATGCCAATGAATCATCCAGCTTTTCCTTTAACGGCGCCGNAGCTCGTTCAACTTGGCGTGGGATACACCAATGTAGCACCGCAGCCACCTGCCATCTTGATGAGAGAAATGCGAAAANCGGTTCAAAGTGCTCACGATGTTTTGGGGAGAAATAATTAACTCAACGCAAATGGGAAAGGGTCTTCTATTGAATCTCCCATGTTGACTACTTTGTTTAAGAAATGTTTGGACTCGCGGACGTTGGGGTGATTCGAAATGCTCCTCAATATGTTTTGAATCACAACGAGGAAATGGCGAACTTTCTTCAAAAAACCTCAGCCGTGCCGAGTTATTAGAAGGTAAGATCGGAGATTGACGGACAAATCCTAAAAAATCTCTGATAGAATTTTCTGCGATCGGTGATTTCGTGCCTGAAAATGGCGTTTTGGCCCGCTAGCTCAATTGGCAGANCAACTGACTCTNAATCAGTAGGTTCTCGGTTCAAGTCCGAGGCGGGTCACCACCGATTTCGTAGCTAATATGCTGTTTCCTGCGAGTTTTGTAAATTGACTGATAATCGTCATTCGACACAAACTCGACCCAAACTTTCATGACCGACTTCTGACACAGTCATAAATCAATGTGAACTAGGATGAACTGATTTATACTTGAATGAGCCAATCGGAACGGTTGTATGACAACTCTTACTATACTTGCAGAATAAAGGGGATTTTCCCATAAATCATGGTTAGAATGGAAGCTTCCCAATTAGATGGTTTTTTGTCTAACCCATATTTGTGTGCTTTTGCAACAGTTGGAAAAGGTGGGAACCCGCACATTACAACGATTTGGTATCTATTCCAAGATGGACATTTTTTTCACATAATTTATAAAGACAGTGTTAAATACCGGAATCTTCAAAGAGGATCGAACATTGCTGTTTGCATACATGATTCCACAGAAGAAGGCACGTTAAGTGCCTATGGAAAACCTACTACTTTCGTGACTCCCGAAGACAACAGATACGACGAACTGCATTGGGTTTTAAGCAGGCGCTATTTTAAATCTGATGAGGAAACATCAAAGTACATGAAAGACATTGAAGACCTTGATCTCGTGGGCGTATTGTGGAAACCAGATAAATTCGTTGGATTTAGCACCACTGATCCCAACGCATAACATATAAATCCGATATCGTGACTGAAAACGGGTCTGTAATTTGGCAGGAGCGGCAGGGATCGAACCCGCGACCTTCGGTTTTGGAGACCGACTGATACAAGCACCATATTCCTCCTTTAAGTTCAAAACAGGTTCCTATAAGACCTGCAAAGTCCATGCTAGTTCGCATAGGTTGCTGTCAACGTTGCTGTCATAATACCGTATTCTACGACAATGGATCTCTACAGCCATGTAGACCAAAATATGCATAGGGAAGCCTCAGAGAAGATGAATGCCGTGTTAGAGGGCTAGTATTCCAAGAAAGGAAACAAAATACCAGGGTAGGGGACAAAACTTGGTGCCCAGGAAGGGACTCG
>PAOO01000050.1 GCA_002708065.1 Chloroflexota bacterium | reverse complement strand
CCTGGATTTTGGTTTTTAAGTCTTCAGGGTTCATGTGGGNTTTNTTGTGCCAACGCCCGAAGCNTTTTTNGGGTAGATTTTCGAGGTANTCCAGCTTTTCATCAGCCTGTTCNTGCGTGATGTCGCCACTTTCTACGGCAGCCTGGATTTTGGCCTTTATGTCTTTCAACAAGTTACCTTGATGTTTACCGTCGCGCTCAGTGAGNTCNTTTTTCACCCCTTCATTGTCTGAAGGGTCTAAGACGTCTTCGTCCGCAAAGATNCTATTGATTCCTATGAAAGAAACTACGATAGAGGAAACTATTAATAGTCCTAAAATCAAGTTTCTTGTAGCTGTTGATTGCCTTAGGTAAGCCATACACAACTCCTTATCGTTTGTAAGCATTGGCAAATCGAATGCAAACTTAGATTAAACAATTATATTATGAAACCCCTGCGGAGTTCTTGAGAATTCTCTAAGAATTTGTACCTCTTGTGCAAATCTATGTATTTTTCTATTGCTATCTTGGTAGTCGTAAAAGTTGATCCACGATGTCCATACCTACTTTTTCGCTCCAGGCTGCTAGCAGTTGATTAGTGACGGGTCCTGGTGCAAGTTCNCCGATTTTTCTCCCATCAACATTGCCTACGGGCAAAATACAGTAAGGTGTGCTGCTTAGGAACGCTTCGTCAGCCGTGTACACATCGTAGGGTTGGATATTGTCTTCTGAAACGGGTATGCCTAATGATTCTGCAAGTTCCATTATCGTCATTCGAGAAACGCCCTGCAAAGTGCTTTCCGTCTTTGGAACAATTAGTTGCCCTTGGCTAACTATGAAAAAATTNGCACCGATACTTTCACTTACATTCCCGTCCANATCTAGTAACAAGGGAATGGCCTGGGGATCGACATCTGTTGCTTCAAGCTCAGCNAGTACAAAATTCAATCTGCTGTAGTGCTTCACNTTAGGATCTAGACTTTGAGAGGAATAACTTCTGGTTTTGCTGATCACGACATTGGCACCTGATTNGTAGGAGGGTGCCCATCGTGGGCTTCCTAGCGGGTCAATAACGACAGCTATAGTTGGATTATCTCCTCTCAAGCCCACCCCGCCAGAAACAATTTGAGTAATCATGTAATCGTCTTGGTACTCACGTCTTAAGTCTTCATTCTGTTCCACGACATTTAGCGTAGTTAACTCCATTTCCTCAATTGTCATATGGGGGTCAATCCTCACATATTTCAGGGATCTATAGAATCTCTCCAGGTGCTCTCGCAACCTGAATACCTTACCGTCAAATGTCCGAGATGTGTCGAATACGACATCACCAAGCCTAAACCCTCGATCGAGAAGACTGACATTTGCTTTGTCTCTTTCTACAAACTCTCCATTTAACCAGATTTGATATTCCATTGATAACCTCACTACTTTTCATAAAAAGTGCGTTATTTCCTAAATAGAAGAAAGTGAATCGCCGGGTCTAGATATTATTAACCCTACTAATAAACCTATTAATTAGATCAGCCCCGGATTCAGGGGCGGTACACATCCACCAGTGCCCTTGATTCTTGAGGATTCCCACCTCTGCACCAGCGCGAACGGCAGCTTTTCTTGCAAGTAATTCTCCACCGACGAATGGGTCTTCTGTTGCTACGATAGCTAGACCGGGCTTTACGGTAGCTTTCTTAAGAGAGCCAAAGAGATCTCCTATAATTGGCTGTGCCGCAGACCTGTAAAGCTTGAGGACACACCTCCCCATGTCATCGTTAATTGCTTGAGCTACTTCCCGGGCTATTGGCTTGCTCATACCAAGAGTGTGGAACCTCTCGGTAGTCTCCTCAGGTGTTGCCTTTATCATTGCGGCTACACTATCTTCCCCGGTTCCTGGTGTTTGCCAGATTCGGGCTCTCTCGTGCCATACGTACTCAGGTGTGAACACACCCATGATGTCGCTTGTCCAAGAACGTATGAGATCCGGCCGTTCGCATGCCAACCGTACTACATGCCCTCCTCCCCAGTCGTGTCCTACCAGGTCTACAGGGGAATCAATTTGACAGATTTCGTCGATAAGCCATTCAAGGTAACCATCCATTGTAGGTTCAAATCCTTTTGGCACGGGAACACCAAAACCCGGGGGTGAAATTGTTCTGACATCGTCTGATATCAGATGTGGTATTAAGTCATTCCATATAGCAGAAGTTTCAGGGTTGCCATGGACCAAGACGACTGTCATTGATTGCCGTCCTTTTCACAAAAAGTCGGATATTTTGAGATGGATTGTAATGGAGTCCCTCGCAGGAAGTTAGTCATTAGCCTTCTCCGATGATCAAATTAAACCGATCAAATCCAAGTATGAACCAAGTATTGACATCTATGTTCACTTTCACACAGATAATGTCATCCCATCCCTGCCTGGATCCGCGCCTCCATCCCAGATCCCATCAACGATTCTTATACCGTGAACCCCTGCAAATCCGTAACTAAACGGACTTCTGATTACCTCGTAGCCCATGTTTTCCAAGTCTTTAGTAACATATCTCGGAATCCGATTTGTCACGTCTATGGCGTTACTGTTTGATGTGAATCGTGGTGCCGAGACTGCCTCCTGCATTGACATCCCAAAGTCGAGGACATTCAGTATCGATTGCAATACTCCCATTGTTATGTTTGTGCCACCGGGAGCTCCGAGTACAACGTGGGGTTCGTTGCCATCGAACACAATAGTGGGGCACATTCCGGTGAATCGCCTTTTTCCTGGAGCAATAGAGCCTGGCATGCCCGGCCTCGGGTCAAATACACCCATACATCCGTTGTACATGAAACCCATGCCCTCGGTCACCACACCAGAAGGCATTCCAAGGGAATGTGTCATGGATACAGCATTACCGTATTGATCCATAACGGCCACATGCGTCGTGTCCTCTGACTCTTTCATTTCACCGTACCTTACGACTTTTGCTCTTTCACCTTTCTTAATCCGTTGTGCAATTGCGGCAGCGTAATTTAAGTCAGTAAGCTGCTCAATAGGTACATCTCTGAAGAGCGGGTCACCGACTTTTGCATCCTTGTCTATGGTGGCATGTTTCATAGCTTCGGCAACGGTTGCGATATAGGCAGGGCTGTTGTGTCCCATCGAGCCCAAGTCGAATTCTTCTAATATGTTCAACATCTGGATGATCATAACCCCGCCGCCGGGTGGCTGGTTGGTCGCTATCTTCCACCCTCTGTACTTGCCCCATAACGGTTCATTGCGAATCGTTCGATAGTCGCGGAGGTCTTGCTNGGAAACAAGTCCCCCTTTTGATTTCATATCGGCATTAATTTCAACAGCTATTTCCCCAGAGTAAAAAGCATCAGATCCACCTGCTTGAATACGCGTCAGTGTTCGTTGCATATCAAGGTTTTGGATTCTAGTACCTATTGGGGGAGTATTTCCGTGTTCATCAAGAAAAATATCTCGAGCAGCTTTGTTATTTCTCAACTTCTCATCCATAGGCATTCTCCCCATTCCCCCCGAACGGTCCCAGAATTCATCTATTGCCGGGCTAACCGTGAATCCCTCCCCTGAAAAGTCGATAGCCGGTTGCATTACATCTGCCCATGTCATCGTGCCGAATTCTTCGATTGCCTCATAAAAAGCTTTAAGGCTACCTGGAGTCATAATTGATTCATAGCCCACCTCGTTTGCTCTGTTTTTCAGGATAAACCCAAACCCGTCACGAGCCTCGGAATCAATCTCTGCNGCCCACATATCCTCTCTGACCGCGTAAGGGGCAGTTGTNTGAAAGTCTATGTAGCCGTGATGGTCCCTGCCTGGCAAATACAACTGAAGAGTTCCAAATCCTGCGATTCCACACATCATCGGGTCTACTACAGTCTGAACTAGAGCGCTTGCGATTGCCGCGTCAACGGCATTTCCGCCGTCCAGCAGTACCAGCGCCCCGGCTTCCACAGCCTCCGGCTGCGGGGCGGTTATGATCCCATGGGTCATATGGTTCTCCTACATTGACTAATATTATGCTTACTGCCTATACCCTCAGGGCTAAAGTGTACGGGATTTTCACACTACCTAGACAATTGGAGGAATACAAACATGAACTTGATGAAAGTTCAGTATCAGGAACCAGATTGGTAATTAGGATGTTAGTATCAAGGCGGAGAATCGGTTAAGAGTGTTTGTTTTGATGAAGCTTGGGGGAATTGATACGGGGCAGTCATAATTAAAACTATAGATTGTCATATATATCAGCCTGTTTGGAGGAAAGTAATTAATGTCTGATATCAGGGAAATGTTTATCCACCCGGGGCCGCAACCGAACGGACTCCAGGCTTCACAAGAGGGTCTTTGGGTCATAGATCAGACCGATAATCACGTGTACAAATTGGACTGGGAAAGCGGGTCTGTACTTGAGAAACTGCCTGCCGAGGTTGAGCATTCCAGTGGGATTACCGTGGGTGGGGGTCATATCTGGGTTTCATCGACTTTTCATGTTGAGTCTGCCGGAGACGATGGATTCCCAAAATTGGTGAAATGTAATCCAGACGGAACCACGGCAAGTAGATACGATACGCCGGGCAGCAAGCTAAACATCGGTGCAGGTAGGATCGCAGGGGCTCACGGAATGGAATGGATAGACGAGGAGAATATGTGGGTGGCAGTGCCTCCCTCAGAGACGGTTTACCTCATGGATCCGAGAACAATGACTGTCAAGAGATCCATTCCATGTCCTGGAGATCGGCCGCACGGGTTGTTTGTACGAGGTGGCTACATGTGGTTAGCAGACACGTCGCTTTGCAGGATACATAAGCTAGATCTTGATGACGGGACTGTATTGGATGAAATTGATGTTCCATCGCCGGAAGTCCATGGCATGACAGTGCATGGAGATCGAATATGGTTTTCCTGTGCAGTGACCAGACGAATATGTACTGTGGGCATTCCCGATTAAACGTCAATGGTGGGAGAAACATCAAAGACTATCAGCACATATGAGTAATACATTTCACGAATTAATATCTGTGCTGATTGAGGGGATCCATGAGTAACGATTCTTGGAGACACAAGTCCGTGACAACACAACTCACCGGGAGTGACGTTATAGCCGTCGTCGGTATTTCACCTAATCCTGACCGTCCTAGCCACTATGTCGCCAAGTATCTCCAGAATGTTGGCTACAGAATAATTCCTGTGAATCCTATTCTTGACGAGGTCTTGGGTGAAACCAGTTATCCGGATCTTACGGATATCCCGTTAAAAGTAGATATGGTTGACGTGTTTAGAAGAACGGAGCACGTGTTGCAAATTGTTAAAGATGCGGTAACGATTGAGGCCAAGCACATCTGGCTTCAGGATGGAATTGTAAACATGGAAGCCTATCATTTGGCTCTGGCTTCAGGGCTTTCGGTGGTGATGGATAATTGAACCCTACGTGAACACCGCCGTAGGTTCGGCGGAGGCAACAAAGTTCCTTCAACGGAGCAGAATTGATGGAAGGTGTTTATATAGCCTCTGTAGGCTTATCATTCCATAAATTTTCCAAATGACTCAGTATGGACCATTTCAGACAAGGGTTTCCGAGGTGTTCCTCTTCCTTTATATTCCCCGGATCGTACGCCGAAAGGTAAAACCGTTATCAATTCCATTTGGTCCGGAATTTGAAGTATCTTTTTGATTGAGTTTCGTTCCTCAGCTCNTAAGGTAACAAAACATGTTCCCAAACCTTCAGACCAGGCNATGAGCTCCATCTGNTGCAANGCCCTGCCAGCATCCATGCNTGGTTGGTCNGCTCCTTCCATCACGATCGCTATTGCTAANGGGGCGTCTCCAATAAACGAACCTGTTTTTGCGACGGTGCCTATTTGATCTAATGTCCCTCTATTTTTTACCACAACTAGATGCCAGGGTTGCTGGTTTCTGGAACTCGGCGCCCAACGGGCTGCGTTAAGGATTCTAGTCAACGTTTTATCAGGGATTTCGACTTTATCGAAGTGGCGAACGGTCCGGCGGTCTCGAAGGCATTCATATACGTCCATTTCAATCCTCCAGTACTGCTAAAATACCGAAAATTCCCCTCACTTCTTGTAATATCAGGAAATGAAATCTGTTATGTCGGCAGTTTTAAATTATGTTGGATTGTATCCTTAGAAAGCGTCAGATGATTGACAATGTCTGAAGAGCCATAACGGATTACTGTTTTGAAACGCATTTGAGGGAACTATTTTGTTATTGACAGAAATCGGATAAACAATATATGTATAGATAGTATTTTAATCTCCAATTCAATTTAAAGAACATTGAGAATACTTTATGTTTACAGAAGCGCTAATATCGTATTTATAGAAAGATCGTTTTCATAATGTAAGCATTTGCAAAGATAGAGGGATGAAATTTCTGATCAACTTATTCACTTTCTAGGAATTTTGAAAATAATGTGTGCAAAAATCAGAGCTGAATAGCAGGCTTGGTTTGGAGTGTAATAACTACAGATAAAGTTAGCGGAGGGAGAAGTTATTTAAATGAGCGGAACAGACAGAGAATTGGTTGCACATCTTTACAGGCGTGCGGGTTTTGGTGCTACTAATGAAGAATTGGATGAGTTATCAGGTATGGAATACGAAAATCTGGTAAATGAATTAGTCAGTCCTTGTAAAAATCCNGATTTTGGCGTTAGGGAATGGAATNGATATAACCCGGGTGACGGTCCTATTGTTTACCGTAATCGGTGGATTTATCGGATGGNAAATACAAGGCGACCCCTCGAAGAAAAAATGGCCTTATTTTGGCATCATGTTTTTGCTACAGGGGTGGGGAAAATTGAGCACCCANATGCTATGGGCGTTCAAATAGATACTTTTCGCAAAGTTGGAATGAGTGACTTCAAGACTATTTTGATAACAGTTTCAAAAGATCCCGCGATGCTTTTCTGGTTGGATAACAATGAAAANCACAAAGATGCTCCGAATGAGAACTACGGTAGGGAACTTCTGGAATTATTTTCTATGGGGGTGGGTAATTACACTGAAGATGATATTAAGAACGCCTCCAGGGCATTCACAGGGTGGACATTTAAGCAGCCGNTACCAATTTATCCTCAAGGGGCGTATCCGACNGAATATGAATTCCTAAGTGAAGACCATGATTACTCTGAGAAGACTTTTCTCGGTAGAACTGGCCCACTTAATGGGGAAGAAATAATTGAAATTATTGTAGAACAAGATGCGACGGCTCGATTTGTTGCAAGACATCTCTACAACTTCTTTGTTGCGGACGAGTTTCAGGTACCCGCATGGAATGAGAATCCTCCCAAAGACCCTGAAGCTATTTCGCGTCTGAGTGAAGCTTTCATAAGTAGCAAAGGNGATATNCGTGCGGTACTTGCTGTCCTATTCAATTCAGACTTTTTCAAGCGGTCGAAATTCCAAAGAGTTAAGTCTCCAACNGAGTTTGTGNTTGGAGTTCTCAAGTTGACGGGGGAATATTGTGACCCCNGCATTCCTGCACCNAATTATGGAGCTGCCACGACAGTGATGGGACAGGAATTACTCAANCCNCCTACTGTNGAAGGTTGGCANACGGGACCNGAATGGTTAGATGCTGGNACTCTCAGTGAACGTATTAATTTCGCCGTAGAATCAGTGTCCGATACTCATAAACCCAGAATTAATGCCNTAGTAGATAGGGNTTCCGANCAATATCAAGAGNNNGAAATGGGCCNTGATGAATTATTGGAATATTGTTTGAACGAATTTGGTGGTCTTCAGATATGTNAAGATGATCTTTCTCGAATAAAAAAATCTGTGTCTGNGATGAAACAAGAAACAGAGGAACGACTCGTCNGGTATCTCCAATGCATAGTCTCGTCACCCGAATATCAGAAGTCCTAAAGTAACAATCATGAGAGCCGTATTTAGAGTCTAGCAAGTCAATATTTAAGGAGGTTACCTTATGAGCACTGCGGTTAAGAATGACAACACTATTGTCGTTGTACAGCTTACCGGCGGGAATGATTTCATGGATACTATTATTCCTTACACAAACGGTATTTATTACGATTCTCGGCCTACCCTCTCAATAAACCAGGATGATGTTTTGCCGATTGATGAAACACTCGGATTCCATCCTGCTGCGCGTTCTCTGAAGAATCTCTTTGACGATGGTAAAGTGGCCGTGATCCAAGGGGTAGGTTATGAGAATTCAAGCAGATCTCATTTTAGAGCGATGGATATTATGCACACGTGTGAGCCAGAGAAGGTTGGTACACAAGGGTGGCTTGGCAGGACGATTCAAGAAATAGATCCCCATCAGGAAAATGTCCTCACCGGAGTGAATATAGGCAGAGGTTTACCGAGATCGATGGCACTTTCCGGCGTTCCGGTCACTTCCATAGGGGATTTAGATAATTATGGGCTAATGACTTCCGTTGACAATATGAAATGGAGAACGGCGATTCTCGACAACTTTAAAGATATTTATACGCAAGCAATCGGCACCGGCCCTGTCTCAGATTTTCTAGGGCGAACCGGAAATGATATCTTGCGAAGTGCAGATTTGCTCAAGGATGTTCCCTCAAATTATGAATCTACTGTTGAATATGCAGAGAACCCCATCGCAAAGAGCCTTCGTGATGTTGCCCGTATCCACACCGCCGACATGGGAACCAAGGTATTCTATGTCCAACACGGCGGATACGATACTCATGCCGATCAGGGACCAAATCACCCGCGGCTTCTCACTGAGCTGACTGACGCATTGTCCGACTTCATGGATGATTTAAGAGAACATAACGCATCCGAAAACATTTCAATTCTGGTGTTTACAGAGTTTGGTAGGCGGATGCGGGACAATGGCAGCGGCACAGATCATGGTGCGGGGGGTGGTGCATTCTTGATAGGAGATACGGTTAAAGGAGGGTTGTATGGAGATTATCCCTCCCTTGAACCATCGGAATGGCAAGATGGAGAAAACCTTAAGTTTAATGTTGACTTCCGCAGCGTCTATGCTACCGCACTTGAGCAATGGCTTGGAGTAGATTCACGGCCTATGGTATTTGGTAGCTANGAGCAACTAAAGGTTTATTGAAAACAGAATTATCAATGACGGTGTAAATTTCAGAAGGAATATCTAATGTCGACCTCCACAGCTGAAGANAATAAGCCTTTCGGACTGTTAAGAGCTGGNTTTCCATTTCTTAAAACGATAGGGATGAGGCGTATAACCAACTATCCCTATGACGTGGCAATAGAAAATGATGATCGGATCTATATCCTGCTACGATCCACCAATGTGGCGCTAATCAGGGTATGGTTTTTTGAGGATGCGGAAAGATTGCCTGATACTTTTGAGGACATTGGAGCCTACGGTAAAGAGGATGGGCAGTTTATTTCTCCGGTTTGCGTGGTACTGGATCCGGAAGGAAATATCGTGGTTTCAGATGAATCTCTTAATCGGATCTCATTTTTTTCGCGGGACGGGGAGTTTTTAAAANNCTGGGGAATCTCGGGATCGAATCCGGGCGAACTTGATGGGCCTTCAGGTATAGCTTTCAATAATATGGGAAATCTTCTGGTTTCGGACGCAAAAAACCATAGGATTCAAGAATTTGATTCCGAAGGTAAAGTTCTCAATTACTNGGGGAATCATGGAGATGGACCAGGTGAACTCAATAAGCCGTGGGGTATAGACGTAGACGACTCNGGAGNTGTTTTTGTCTCGGACTGGGGCAACGATAGAATCAGCAAGTTTGGGCAGGATGGAGAATTTATATTNTCTTTCGGTAGCAGTGGAGATGGAAAAGGTATGCTGGACGGGCCCTCGGGGATTGCGGTGGATAAATATGGGGACGTATTTGTAGCTGACACAGGAAACGACAGGGTTCAACTCTTTAATAAAGAGGGCAGGTACGTACAAGAATTTATTGGGGACGCAACTCTGGCCAAGTGTGCTCGAGATTACATGCTTACGAATGCCGGNTCCAACAGGTTGAGAGACATGGCTGATTTAGAGGTACAGAAAAGATTGAGGAACCCACGTTCGGTGGCTATTGATGAAAAAGGTAGACTCTACATTCCTGACTATCGTTCATTTCGGGTACAAATCTACCAGAACGAAGTAATACCATTGGATGAAACACAACTCGCCAAGCCAAGGAGGAGTAGATCCCTTTTACAGGAATGATCTGCTCTGATGGGACAGATTCATCCTGGTGCCAAGGTGTTTACGAGACTTGGTGATTCGACGTTATAGTTGGTGAAGTTTTTGTTCGCNCTTTGCAAACACACNGCTGGAGACNCAGGAACATATTGTGATCATAAGCACGATTTCTAGTCTTCAACTTCTNGGTGGGCGGTTAGAGATTGGTTATTTAACTGGGTTGATACGTTTGAATCTAACACCATAAAGAAAAGGGATTACTGATGACGAGAGCATTCGATGACATTCGGGTGTTAGATCTCTCTAATAGGCTTTCAGGGGCATATGCCGCTCGTATGTACGGAGACTTCGGTGCGGAGGTAATCCTGGCAGAACGGCTTGGAGGGCATACACTACGAGCTTCACCAGTATTACATGCATATGCGAATTGGAACAAGCAATCNGTAAAACTTCAAGATACATCTGAATTACTCAAATTCATAGATAGCAGTGATGTAATTATCACAGATGAGATCAATCAGTCTGATCCAATTATATCCACTGTGAATGAGCGCAAAAGACCGGAAACGGTATATCTGTCCATTACGCCGCATGGTCTGGACGGGAACCTGGCCGGGATTAACGGCAATAACTTAACGGCATGCGCCCGAACAGGGTTTTCATATATCAACGTTTATGAGAACGAGCCTCCTCTTCAGTTGCCCAATAACCTTACGGGTTANATAGCAGGCGTCGCAGGNTTCATAATAAGCTCAGCTGTTCTGCACAGCAGAAGGTTTACTGGTATCGGCGACACTATTGATCTCAGTGAAGTGGAGTCTCTCGCCGTGGCCTGTCACCCCTGGGGTATTCAAGCAATCTTNGAGAACAGAGGCTGGTCGCGTGGGGTCCTTGGCGGGCAACCGAGGGGATTTCCTCGGCCTCTATGGCAGGCTCGAGACGGGCTCATAAACTTCGGCATAGGGGATTTCAGGAACTGGACAGAGTCGATGAACTTGATGGGGTTGAAGGAATTTGCGCATGACGAAGATTTGATCCCAGATTTGGCACGTCATGGTAATCCTAAAATTGCTGAAGTGACTGCAGCAGCAGCAGGCTCAGTNTTAGATAAAGATCGCGAAGAGCTTTTTCATGGACTATCAAAGCTTAGATCTATCTGTGGAATAGTACGCGACATGTCAGACGTTTACAGTTGCGAACANCTCAAGGANCGTGAATTTTTCCGGTACACAAAGGTCAACGGGCAAAGGGTGAAATTTCCTGGCCCTCCTGCCAGGTTATTTCCTCTTGAATGGAATGTCCGATCTCCCGCCCCGGGTCTTCACGAACATGAAGGAAAGGTAGATTTGGAACGTAAGANGGTTTCAGTTAATTCAGGCCCAAAGAGGGAACCGTCTTCTGAAGGACCCCTGTCAGGAATCCGTATTCTGACCTTTGCGCACGCATGGTCTGGTCCATTTGCCACGGAGTTATTAGGTTTGCTTGGAGCGGAAGTAGTACAGATAGAAGCTCCTCATAGAGCTGATGTTTGGAGAAGAACAGGAAACAGGGTCCCCGAAGGTGTAAGAAATGAGGATGTTCTGCAACACCCTCTGAATACGCAAGGCCTCTACAACTCTGCGAATTTGAACAAGCGAGCGTTGACCCTGGACATGTCCAGGAAGGAGGGACGAGATATATTCTGGCGGCTTGTTCCACATTTTAATGTTTTATTGGAAAACTTTACCCCTCAAATAATGGGAAAATGGGGGATTACTTTAGAGAGCCTTGAAGAAATGCGACCAGGGATAGTTTTTGCCTCACTTTCAGCTTATGGTGCCACAGGACCTTACAGTGAATATCCAGGAAACGGAGGGACAACTGAGCCTATGTCAGGTTTGTCTTCCATTCACGGTTATGAAGGTGATATTGGGATGAATACAGGAGGCATGATTCCCGATCCCATTTCAGGTTACTTCACTGTGGCTTCTATCATGAGCGCTTTACATGCCAAGGAGTTGACAGGTAAGGGGCAAAGAATCGAAGGATCTATGCTTGAAGCTATGGCAACCGTCGTTGGAGATGCACTGGGTGAATTCCAAACGACCGGACTTATTCCAAGACCATTAGGGAATAGGCATCCCAGAATAGCACCTCACAACGTTTATCCAACAAAAGAAGAAGATGAATGGGTGGCGATTTCAATAGAGGATGAGGAAGTGTGGTCCAAGGTAGCGAAATTTATTGGAATTGATAAGGATTCCAAGTTTATAAACATGGCAAATAGGAAATTGAATGAGAATCGACTAGACGAGGTAATATCTGAGTGGACTCAGTTATTGCGTGCAGAAAATGTTGAAAATGTGATAAACGAAGTTGGAGGATGCGCTGCGAGAGTCGTGCCTTTATACGAACTGTATACGAAACCGGACCCGAATTTATTGTCCAGAGGGTTTCTATCGTATGTGTCACACCCGGAGTCAGGGACAAACATACTTCCCACTAGATCCTGGAAATTTAGCAACGTAGAATCCTCTGAGGTGCGTCACGCCCCCTGTGTCGGTCAGCACAGCAGGGAGATATTGGGGGAGTATTTGGGCATAGATGACAGAGAATATCAGTCCTTAGTAAGAAGTTCTGTGACAGGTACGATCTACGATTACGAAAGGCACAAACAATCATGAGTTTTCAAAGAATACTTATTGCAAATCGCGGTGAAATAGCAATTAGAGTTATGCGGGCGGCAGCCGATCTTGGCATTAGCACTGTAGCTGTGTATTCAGAAGATGATTCTGCATCGCTTCACGCAACTGTTACCGATCAAGCTTACCTCTTGCAGGGAAAAGGAGTCCTAGCTTACCTGGATATAGAAGGGATCATCAATGTCGCCAAGCAAAGTAGTTGTGATGCCATTCACCCAGGGTACGGGTTTCTTGCAGAGAATCCGGAATTTGCAAGAAAGTGTGCCGAAAATGAAATAGTTTTTATCGGACCTGATATTGACCATCTTGCACTTTTCGGAGACAAGGGCAGGGCAAAGTCCGCGGCAGTTGCTGCACATGTACCTGTTCTCAGGGGTGTAGATCGAGCAGTAACGCTTGAAGAGGCCCAGGAATTCTTTGAGAGCCTTCAAGATGGTTCTGGAATGATGCTTAAGGCGGTTAATGGAGGAGGNGGTAGGGGATCTCGTGCGATTACAGATAAAACCCAAATTGAAAATTCGTACAAACGTTGCAANTCGGAGGCTACAAACGCTTTTGGAAACGGAGATCTCTATGTAGAGGAGTTTATAGAAAATGCTCGCCATATTGAGGTGCAAATACTTGGGGATAGAAATGGTGCCATAGCCCATCTTGGCGAGAGGGAGTGTAGTGTTCAACGTAGGTACCAGAAGATTATAGAGATCGCCCCGGCACCAAACTTAGATAAATCCATCCGTGACCAGATCGTTGATTCAGCCCTGTGTTTAGCAAGAAGCGTCAGTTATTCGAATATTGGTACTTTCGAATTTCTCGTTAATACCCAAGCCAAAGATCCCNACGAGGCTTTTTTCTTTATTGAAACGAACGCTCGTTTGCAGGTGGAACATACTGTGACTGAATCCGTGACGGGAATAGATATAGTTCAGGCACAAATCCAACTTGCGTACGGTGATTCCCTTGAAGATATTGGTTTGGATGNCCCCGAAGTCAGCTCCCCTCATGGTTACGCTATTCAAACCAGGATAAACATGGAAACCATGACAAAAGATGGCATGGTCAAGCCATCTGGTGGCACACTCAAGTCATACGAAACCCCCAACGGCCCAGGAATAAGAACGGATGGATTTGGATACGCGGGTTACACGACAACCCCCTCTTTTGATTCCTTANTAGCCAAGGTCATTACGCACTCCTCGAGTCCAAAGTTTGATGCGGTCATCCAGAGGTCCTTGCGGGCCCTTTCCGAATTTCGCATNGAAGGAATCAATACCAATATCTCGTTTCTTTCGAATGTTCTTAAACATCCTGANTTCGCTGAAGGGGCTGTACATACACGATGGGTGGACGAAAATNCAGTAACCCTCGCAGCATCCGATTCTTCAGGTTCTCCGAAAAGATGGGTAGAAAGCGCGTCTATAGATCCAGTAGCTGATTCTGATCGCCAGGCGAGCCCCCTGACAGGAACTGCACCTGTGATGGTTGATACCTCCGATCCCTTGGCCTTGTTTGATTATGANCGACAGGTAAAGGACTCTGAGTCAAACGACGCTGCGAATCAGGGTGNACCCGNTAGCTTGGCTGGTCCGGATGGATCGGTTGGCATCGCAGCTCCCGTACAGGGCACGATAGTTCAAATTTCTGTCAAAGAAGGCGACGAAATTAGAATCGGACAGGAATTCTTAGTCATGGAAGCGATGAAGATGGAACATGTAATAAAGGCTGACATCGCCGGTATAGTCAAGAAAATTAACGTGTCGCCCGACGATATAGTTGTGGAAGGATACGCTCTAATTTTTNTTCTNAAGACAGACCTGGGTGAAGCCGACGTTGAGACAGAGGACTCGGTCGACCTNGACTACATAAGACCAGATCTAAAAGAAGCCTATGNTCGTCATGCATATACCCTTGACGAAAACAGGCCGGAAGCCGTTGCCAAAAGATATGGTCGTGGATTTAGGATGCCCCGAGAAAATATAGCCCAACTGGTAGATAAGGGNTCCTTTAAAGANTACGGTCCTCTGGTAGTGGCTCGACAACATCAACGCCAAACTGATGAAGAGCTCAGAAAGAATACGCCGGCGGATGGGCTTATATCCGGGATAGGTTCAGTTAATGGAAAGTNTTTTCCTCCNGCCCAATCCAGAACTATGGTGCTCTCCTATGACTACACTGTCCTCGCTGGCACTCAAGGTGGACGNAANCATTATAAGCAGGATCGGATGTTCGAATTGGCCGAGAGGTTTAAGATCCCACTCGTTTTCTTTACAGAAGGTGGTGGAGGGCGCCCGGGCGATGATCGAACGGGACCGGGAGTCGCNTTCGACACTCACACATTCACGCAATTTTCCCANTTAAGCGGATGGGTNCCGTTAGTTGGCGTGACAAACGGGAGGTGNTTTGCAGGNAACACGGCTCTTCTTGCTTGCTGCGATGTGATNATCGCNACNGAAGGATCAACCATNGCGATGGGTGGNCCNGCNATGTGTGGNGAGTGNNGGCCTGGGGGTCTACACCCCTGAAGAACTTGGGCCTATGTCATTCCAAGTACCTAACGGTGTTGTGGATATCCTGGTGAAAGATGAAGCAGAGGCAGTTGATATCGCAAAGAAGTACCTTTCATATTTTCAAGGATCCATTGAAGAGTGGGAGGCTCCTGACCAACGGAGGCTTCGGCAAATAGTCCCGGAAAACAGGATGCGCCTTTACGATATGCGCGAAATCATTGAAACAATCGCAGACAGAGGTTCAGTCTTAGAGATTCGAGAGAAATTCGGGATTGGAGTCATAACATCGTTCATACGCGTCGAAGGAAAGCCGATGGGGGTAATTGCCAACAATCCCCATCATATAGCGGGAGCCATAGATTCGGATGGNGCTGATAAGGGCGCCAGATTTGTACAACTATGTGACGCGTTTGATATCCCTATCCTCAGTCTAATGGATTGCCCTGGAATGATGGTCGGCCCAGACGTNGAATCTACTGCTTTAGTCAGGCATTGTGTGCGNATGTTTAATGCGGGGGCGAACCTCACGACGCCAATGTTCCTTACTGTGGTTCGAAAGGCATACGGNCTGGGTGTNCAGGCTATGTGCGGNGCAAGTTCATTTACGGGATTCTTCTCTGTTGCGTGGCCGACTGCGGAATTCGCCGGTATGGCGATAGAGGGATCTGTGAAGCTAGGTTATAGGAAAGAACTAGAAGCNATTGAAGACCCGGAAGAGAGACTAGCTGAATATCAACGCAGNGTGAACCGGGCATATGAAAATGCGAAAGCCGTAAATGCTAGCGCAGGCTATGGTATAGACGATGTCATAGATCCTGCTGACACCCGATCNTGGATCGTAATGGGACTCAACAGCGTCCCAGAGACTCCAGANAGGACAGCGAAGAAATACCCATATATTGACACTTGGTAGTCGCTATTTNTATGAGTTGTCACTCCCTTTTGAGCTTAGTTAGCCGGACTTATGAATANNTCTTGTAAATTGTGGGACTGCCGCTTTGNGATATGAGGAAACCAGGTTGCTTGTGTACCCACGGTCCGGTTCTGAAGTCATGCGATGACCTTGAATGTGTATTTAGTCTGGTTCAGTTCACCTTCGGAGAATCTACTCATTCTCAACGGAAGTATGTCAATTGACTTGGAAGTCCCGTCCATGATGAGTTNTGACATCACTTCCCCCACAGCAGGAGATAATTTGAATCCGTGTCCGCTGAATCCTGTGCATAGGTATAGGCCGGATATCCCATCTACATTGTCGATTATAGGGTGTAGATCCGGCGTCGTAGTGTAAAGTCCGGAGTATCCTGTGAATAGTTCCGCTTTATCTATGTCCGGGATCCTGTTGGCAAGTCTTTNCCAAACCTCCTGNGCATAGGAGAGTGTATACCTTGGATTGTAAGAATTGGGGTCAACGACTTCTTCGTGGTTGCCATTGCCTACGAGTGTGAGATCNTTGCCCTCGGGCCTGAAATACGTAAGGTTGGTCATATCGCCGCCGCCCGGATGAGTAGGCAGGATGTNCAAATCTCTCTTCAGCAGGAAGACTTCNTGCCGGGTAGGAAGNAGCGGCAGGTCTATTCCTAGACGTGACAGGAACTCCCCTGACCAGGGACCGGTTGCGATCACAACTATTNGGGCTTCAAAAGATTCATTCTCAGTGACGACCCTATGCGCAGCGGTCTCTCCTATATCCAAGCTGAGAACAGGGGTATCCAAGATGATCTTGGCTCCAAGGGAACGAGCCTTGCTGATGTAAGCGGATGCGGTAGCTGATGGATCTGCATGCCCAGATCTACTTTCCCAAGCGAAATGTTCGTCGTCGTCTAACCGGAACGCGGGAGCTAACTCTTTTGCTTCATCAAGGGAAACCACCCTAGTATCTATCCCGACCGCTCTTTGCATTTCAATGTTGTCTCGAAAGCCTTCTTTTGCATGATCTGGTGCGAAGACCATATAGCCGGTTTCTACGAAGCCGACATCTCCTCCGACAATCTCGTCGAAGTTAGCAAACACCTCTAAACTTTTAAAGGCCAACCTCGCGTTGACTTCGGTGGAGTAATGCATTCGTATTGCGCCTGATGATCTTCCAGTAGACCCGGACCCGACAGTGGAACGCTCCAGAAGTATTGAGTTCTTTATTCCTTTGGACGTGAGACTATATAGGATGCTTGCTCCCATAACCCCGCCACCAATGACTATGGCTTCAGCAGTTGTGGTCATGATTCCAGATGTTACCTCTCAATTCAGTTCAAATATATAACCACTTTATGACTATCTTTATCGAGTACGTTCAACTTTACCTGATATTAGGATTCTAATAGGAGGCTGTTGAAAGAATTGGGCGACAGGTTTAGGTTTCCTGGGTCNAATCCTTTGCGATTTCCACTCCCATATCGCGTTTTCTTGTTTCTACCTTGTATCAGATTCCCTTATTATCTGGTGTAGATAGCTATTAATAATTTACAGAGTAGGAGTGAGCCGATGTCACAAAACACGTTTGCACTGGTTAACGGGTCCATAGTAGACGCCCTCAATCCATTGCCGAGCAAAGGTCATATCGTAGTATCTGGCGATGAAATTGCCGACGTGGNTTCCGGAGAGCCTCAGCAAGCTGGAATTANAGAAAAAATAGACCTTGATGGTAAATTTATCGTNCCCGGGCTCTGGGATGTGCACACGCATATTGGCAAAGGGATACCCGATTCGGAAGCAAGGGATGAAACTTCGGCTGAGAGGACAATAAGGGCCGGAGAGAACTGCCTAAAATCGCTTCATATGGGTATTACATCGCTGCGCGTNGTAGGGGAAAAAGATTTTATAGATGTTGCCTGGAAAAAAGCCTTTTCATCCGGATCTTTCGTAGGCCCAGATCTTTATACGTGTGGCTGGTTCATAACAACGACGGCTGGACACTTTCTAAAAAGTGGATGTGCAGTAGAAGTTGATGGTGTCACGGAGTACNTGCGGGTTATCCGTGAGCAAATAAAAAATGGGGTAGATTTCATAAAGTTAAATCTTACGGGGGGAGTGATGGGGCCGGATTGGGACAAGATGCCAAATACCTTNCCTACAGACGATGAATTAAAGGCAGCGTTTGGNCTTTGNCACCANCGNGGCTTCAAGATAGTAGCCCATGCTGGCGGCTTGGATGGTATAAAAAAAGCAGTNNAATATGGNGCTCACACTCTTGAGCATGGGTACCAGCTTGATGANGANTCTGTTGAGATGCTTTCAAAGTCANNNACATATTTTGTACCTACTTTAAGCCTCACNCATATGAACCGGGGAGAAGATTTTGCGGACAATGAGTTTGAGCGNTCATGGATGAGAGCTAACCCGATACNAGAAGATTATAGATTGAGAGCAGTTAAAGCNGCNCANTTACATGCNGAGGGCTTTAGAAANGCAGTAAAGGCAGGNGTNAAAATAGCNTGTGGNTCAGACCTNGACCTACCTTTCGGAGCNNTTCTGGAGACNGCGATGATGGTCAAATGCGGNATGACTGAACATCAGGCCATTACNGCGGCCACACTCACTTCGGCGGAAGTTTGCCTTGNAGANGATAAATATGGAACCCTACAGCCAGGCAAGAAAGCTGATTTTTTGATCCTCAATAGTAATCCGCTTGAAGATATAAGTAATCTTCGTGATCTATATATGGTTATAAAAAATGGCAGGATTATTGTGAAATGATCCTGACTCAATACGATTATTAAAAAGCTCTATTAAAATACTTTGTAATTGTCTGTGCCTCCCAATAGCCCTACATGAACGAACCTGCAAATAGTTTTTTGCAGGTTCGTATTTGCCCTCTTAGAAACATGGTCGGCTGAGATATACTCCTAATAACTGTGATTACGGGAATCGAAAAAAGGAACAGGGTGTTTTGATATGGCAACTACAACTTACGAACACAACGTAATTATTTCCGAAAAAGAATATAACGTTGTAGGAACTCGCCCGATTCGCCATGACGGGGCGGATAAGGTCACAGGAAGGGCANTATATGGAGCCGACATTAACCCANCAGGGTTGCTCCATGGAAGAATATTACGTAGTCCCCATGCCCATGCCAAGATAATTTCTATAGATACTTCAAGAGCGGAGAAACTGCCTGGCGTAAAGGCAGTAGTGACGGCCGCCGATCTACCTGAAACTATAGAAGGTGCAACGGTTGACTACGGTGAAGGCTCTATGGACCTTCACTATATGAGGCAGAACGTTTTAGCTGTAGACAAGGTGTTGTATACGGGNCACGCTATCGCGGGGGTGGCCGCTGTGAATTCTCATATTGCGGAGGAAGCACTGGCCGTCATAGATGTAAGGTTTGAAGTTCTCCCCTCTGTGACGACAGCGCCAGATGGAATGGCTGACGAGGCACCGATTATTTTNGGAAATCTTCAGACCAATGAACTGGGACAAGTAATTGATGGGCCTAGTAATNTCGCAGATCATTTCAGGCACACTCTCGGAGACATTGATCAAGGATTTGAGCAAGCGGATGCTGTCATAGAACGAGACTTCACGACCGCAATGGTCCACCAGGGTTATATAGAACCACAGAATGTTACGGCGCTCTGGAACAACGATGGCAGGCTACACATTTGGATAAGCACGCAAGGGCCTTTTGAAGTCCGGGGCGCAGTGGCTGCATCGTTAGACTTAGAAGTTTCCCAAGTCAAGGTCACTCCTATGGAAATTGGTGGAGGATTTGGNGGCAAGTTTCCTCTATACCATGAACCCGTTGCAGCCTTGCTTTCTAAGAAGACTGGACANCCGGTAAAGATAGTGATGTCGCGCAAGGAAGTTTTTGAAAGTACGGGNCCGACTTCTGGCTCCGCTATAAGAATAAAGATGGGGGCAACTTCTGATGGAAGAATCACGGCTGCTCAAGCGTGGTTAGCGTATGAAGCAGGAGCCTTCCCGGGATCACCTGTTGGGGCAGGAGCCGAATGTGTGTTTGCACCCTATAACATTTCGAACGTNCTTATTGACGGATATGACGTGGTGGTGAACAAACCTAAGGCTGGAGCGTACAGGGCACCTGGTGCGAGTAACGCGGGATTCGCAGCTGAGACTGTCGTTGACGAGCTGAGTGTTAGGCTGGGGATTGACCCGATAAAATTCCGTTTATTGAATGCTTCCAGACAAGGAACCAGGAGAGCCACCGGGCCTGNTTATCCGAGAATAGGGTTAGTTGAAACCCTTGAAGCAATGCAAGCACACCCACACTGGACAACCCCGTTAGAGGGACCGAATTGTGGTCGCGGTATTGGGATAGCGTACTGGATGAACGGTGGTGCCGAATCAGCCTGCACTGTTAGCACCAATCCAGACGGAACTATCAATCTTATCGAGGGGTCCGCGGATATTGGGGGAACTCGAGCTTCAGTCGCGATGCAGGCAGCCGAAGTGCTGGGGATTCGCTCCGAAGATGTACTTCCGGCAGTGGTGGATACGGATTCTATTGCCTACACAAGCGGAACTGGTGGGAGCAGCGTTACATTCAAGACAGGCTGGGCTGCATTTAATGCCGCAAGCGATTTGAAAGAGCAAATGATTGAGCGCGCCAGCGTGATCTGGGATGTAGAGAAGGACTCTGTAGAACTCTTAGGGGGTGTTTTTCGGTCAAAGGTCGATGATGCACTTAGCATGACTTTCAAGGAACTGACTCAACAACTAAACGGTACTGGGGGGCCAATCGTAGGACGGGCAGCCGTAAACGCTTCAGGAGTTGGAGCGGCATTCGCAGGTTGTATAGCCGATGTTTATGTAGACCCTGATACGGGCAAGGTAGATGTCTTAAGATTTACAATTGTTCAGGATGCAGGCAAGGCTATTCATCCAAGCTATGTGGAAGGTCAAATGCAGGGCGGAGCAGTACAGGGCATCGGATGGGCTTTGAATGAAGAATACTTTATGAGCGATGAGGGTACTATGCTTAATTCCAGTTTTCTGGATTACCGAATGCCCACTTCTCTAGATTTGCCTATGATTGACACTGTTATCGTTGAGGTCGCGAATCCCGGACATCCCTTCGGGGTAAGAGGAGTAGGGGAGGTATCTATAGTTCCTCCACCGGCCGCTATTGCGAACGCAATCTATAGAGCTACGGGAGTTCGAATGGAGACTTTGCCCATGAACCCGGGCTCTGTAGTGAAGGCAATGTCAGAGTTAATAGCCTGATTGGAAGTATTAGTCTGACGGTCATCAATTATGCAAATTAGATCCCGGTTTTTTCCCTCACTGACGTATAAAAACTACAGGGTGATGTGGTTCGGACATATCGTGGGGGAGTCCTCCTCCTGGGCGCTAGGCGCCGCAGAAGGATGGCTAATTTTCAACCTGGCTGAGAGTAACCCAAGTAGTTGGGTAGGCGCCGTATTTTTTGCGGCTATGATCCCCTGGTTTATCGCCCCATTAGTAGTCGGTATGTTGACAGACAGATTTTCTCGTCGCAATATCCTCGTTTTAGCCTACGTACTTAGCCTCATGCATGGTCTAGCTCTAACCGTTCTAATATTTACAGGATCCATCCAGGTGTGGCATATCCTCATACTGGCTGTGATCAACGGTATAGCGCGTGCAGTACATATGGGTGCCATCGAATCGCTCGCTGCCAATTTAGTGCCAGCAATTGATCTGCCCAATGCGTACACCCTTGTATCTGCAGGCTATTTTGCTACCCGGTTAATAGGGCCCGGCTTAATAGCGCCCCTTATGGGGATGACAGACATAAAGTGGATTTTCCTTTCCTGTGTGATCGCATACGCGCTTGGGTTGTACCTTGTCATGCAGGTGACGGCGGTTTCAACAGGGAGAGTTGATCCAGAAAAAGGATTAATCTACAACACCCTGTCTGGTTTCAGGTATGTCTACGGCCACCCTGTTTTACGAAGCGTTATGTATCTGGTCGTGTTCCACTGCACTCTCGTCATGTCATTTGAGTCATTATTGCCGGCCGTGTCTGATAATCAGCTGGTATCGGGAGGTGGAGGGGTTGCATATATGCATATGATGGTAGGGCTGGGCGCATTAATTGCATCGATAGCTTTGGCACCTGTACGTGGACATGGAATTTTGGGTCAACTCTTTTTGATTTCGGCCGTAACAAGTTCGGTTGGGAATCTCGCACTAGCCATGGCTACGAACCTTCCATTTGCAATGATAGGCACCGTAGTTATCGGTATATCCCATACCGCTTTCATGACCATTGCTACCATAATGATCCAGTCTGTGGCTCCCGATTCGCTAAGGGGCAGAATCACCAGCATTTACCTCCTTCACGCAGGGGGACTCATGAGCTTTTCGTATTTTGCCAANGGAGCCNTGGCTGACCTATATGCACCATCAAGAATACTGGCCGTTGGCGGGATAGCTTTCTTNCTAGTAATTGTGGGGAGCTGGCTTGTCCGGACACCCAGACTCGTGTACAAGCAGGGGGCATTAATTTAGGTCTCGTACCTGGCAAGCCATTCTAGTAAACTCACAGCAGTGTTTTTAGAGGATTTCTGAAAATAAACAATTTATGTGAAGAATCTCGGGATTTCAAACCAATTCGGATATGGGGGAAGGTTGCTTGCTAAGAAATAACCTCAAGCGCAAATTGAAGTCGNGTGAACAGGTATACGGGACGATGCTCCAAGAAATGGTTAACCCCACTGCCGCACAGATTTTCAAACGGGCAGGCTTTGATTTTTTTATGATCGATTGTGAACATGGNCCGTATGATCAGGGAACGGTTAGAGAGATTCTACGGGTTGCGAGACTAGAGGGAATTTGCCCGTTAGTAAGAATCAGGAACTTGGACTACAGCCTCGCTGCCGGTTACCTTGATGCTGGTGCAATGGGCCTAATGCTTCCCAGGGTTGAGCAAGTGTCTGATACAGAAGGCCTNGTAAGTTTTATGAAGTATCCTCCCGTTGGCGTGAGAGGTCTTTCTTCCGATGCTCCACACTCTGATTATAACTTTGGTGATCTTGAGGAGTTCATTCAGATTCAAAATGAAGATACCCTGGCAATTGCCCAAATAGAACGAAGGGCCGCCGTAGAGAACCTCAAGGAGATAATTTCAGTTCCTGGGATTGACGTAGCCTTGGTAGGACCCGAGGACCTGTCATTGTCCTATGGATTACCTGGGCAGATGGATCATCCGATTGTTGTGGAGGCTATCCAGAAGGTGATCGATATTTCTATCGAGGCAGGGGTCACTCCTGGAATTCATATGGGTAGCATAGAGAGATTGTCCAAGTGGAGTGACAGAGGAATGCAGATGATCATGTACAACTCAGATCTCGGGTTTCTTCTTGAGGGAGCAGAATCTGGAGTAAAGGCGCTTAAATCCTGACTCTCCCTGTATCTTTTACCTTAGGTTAAAACCGTTCGTTGGTTTGCATAGGCACAATTTTCACACGCTGGATTTTCCTCTGGTAACTCTGTGCTGTTGAGCACGTTAAGCATCTCGCCGAGCTTTTCTTCCACCCAACTGGCATCCCAGATGTAGGGAACCAGGGTTTCTTCAAACATCATCTGTCCGCTAAATGCTTCCGCATTTCTGTCTGCGTTGCAGACATAAAAGTAACTAGTTTCGGNTATTTTGAATCCCATGTTGCCGAGTATGTATGCATACACNTCCATCTGAATCTTGTAGCTCTGATGATAGATGTTGTCGAGATAATATTTCGTTGTGACCGGATATTTGTTCGCCTGAGATTTATAGTCAGCGATTATTAGCTCGTCACGAGATAGGTCATGCCATATGTCATCGATGCCGCCATGAAGAATGATGTTTGTACCGGATATTTGGTGTGAGATACCGTGATGAAGGGAATCTCTCCANCGGTCGATGTCCGGATGCATGAAGGGTACAACGTTTAGTAATCCGTACTCGGAAAATATCCTGTGGGGTTCCTGACGAACCCTGCAGATATCAAACTCTTTCTTCAGAAGAAGGTCAGTGGTTTCATTGAGCGTCCACCCTGGAGTTGAAGGGGATCGCAGTCCTTTGACCCGGTCCAGGTAGAAGCATTTTTTACAGCTAAGGAAGTCGTTGAATTTACTTCTGCTGATTCGAAAAGGTTCCGATTGCCCGGGCACGTAAATGGATGATGCTCTACTCCTGATTCCAGTGGCCTNTACCTGCTGGCCCCTTTTGTTTATGTTCAAACTGATCATTTCATAGTTCTCCGATTTTTCAGCAAATAAATAATGTTGATTTGGAAAATAGAGATGAGANACTTCACTATCAAAGTGTGAACTTATTGATCGCCNTGAAGGTTCTTTAATAGACGGAATCCGTATGCCAAATATTGATCCGCCGTGGTGATGGTTTGAATTAATCGTTAGCTAGGGACTAACAATTAAGACTTCAACAGAATCTTCAGCCCCGGCTTCCCCATTCCTTCCTCCTATAGAGTAAATCTTTCCGTCAAGGTATACGGCGCCAAATTGATACCGCCCGATATCAAGGTCTTCCACGGTGCGCCAACTGTCATTCAATGGATCGTATATTTCGGTCGTTTCGTAGGCTTGATATATGCTTCCAGGACTTCCACCAATCAAATATATTTCATTTTCCGCGGTGACTGCCCCGGAAGCATATCCGTGCCCGCTTGCAGCACCGGTAAATGGAGTCCATGAGTCGGTTGCCGGNTTGTATTTGTGGTTGAGTGGGAAAATGTAGATTTCTCCCCCATAGACGGCAGAGGCGGGGACTTGGGCAGGTGCGGGCATGTCCGAACCTTGAGACCAGGTTAAAGTTGTTGTGTCCAGAATGTAGACGGTAGAGAGAGGTCCAATGGAGGAATGGCCCCCGATCACGTATATATTGTCTCCTATGGTTTCTGCAGTTCCCCAGTACATGCCCCTTGGCAGACCTGGTCCGCTAGACCATTGATCTTTGTCGATATCGTATACCTGTACGGTTTCCTCCCACCCGTAGGAGCCGAAGGTATATATATAACCATCGACTTGGGATGCTGCCAGTCCTGATTGGCCAGAAGGTAGAGGACTCAATGTTATCCAGGACTCTGTGGACGGATCAAAAACTTCCATGATCGTTGGCCCGTTCCAACCACCAATGGCGTAAACTTTCCCTTCGTAGCTGACTGTTGCCAACCCGTACCGGGACGTGTCCAATGATGGNCCAGGCTCCCAGGTTTGTGTTGCCGTCACCACTGGAGGATCGGTAATAACCTCCACGCCTCTTGACCGCAATTCTTCCATGTTGAGCATATCTGGAGAATCTTGCGTAAGATCGAGTTTGTTACCTCTCAGATCGACAAATAATAGACTTTCCGGCCTCCCTTCACCTTGGCTCCAGACCAACGGGTCGATATCTGTCACTTCATTATTTTGGAGGTGAAGTTCTGTAAGGGCACTCATTGATCGCAATGGTGTCATTTCGTTAATCTGGTTGCTATGGAGCCATAGATTTTCTACCTTTGTCAGTAACGAAAGTGCTGAGATTTCGCTGATACTGTTTTCCTCTAATCGCAAGTAGTCCAGGTTGGTCAGGTTTGCGAGAGGACTAATANTGCTGATCTGGTTGCCGTTTAGCCACAGGGCTCTTAACGCGGTCAGACTTTCCAGGGCACTGAGGTCACTGATTTGATTATCGCCCGCGTTAATAAAGTTCAATTCTGTTAGGTTTCTAAGGGGACTGATATCACCGACATCATTTCCGTAAAAATAGAGCACCTCCAAATTCTCTAGATCTTCTAACGGGCTGAGGTCACTGATTTGATTCTGTGAGATTCGGAGTTCGATAAGGTTGACAGCATGTTCAAGGCCCGAGATATCGCTGATATTCTCAGATACGACGTCCAAGTAAGTCAGGTTAGCCANATCGGCTGCCGTAATATCATCCTGGCTTGACTTATTCAGTGCCGTTCTTAACGCTTCAGCCAACTGCATGTCAGGGATGAGTATTGAAGAGGATGAAGATACAGCTGGAGAATAGCCTGAAGTTATCCCTGACCAAATGGAAAGATTGTCTAGTAACCCCTTGAAAGCGGTAACGTTAGACCAATTAATCAAACCTATAGCCTTATCACTAGGTCTGTCGGCAATGACACGCAGAACGAAGTCATTTGGCAAAGTGTGATCAATTATCCGGTCTGTTCCCAGATACAATTCAACCTTTCTGTTGCCTAGATCGAATGTGCCCGTCACGTTGTACCAGGTATTTCGTACAACTTTGAAATTTGAAGGAATCGAGTAATCCTGGTTGTTTAACGAGATGCTCAATTCTTCGTCACTATTCAGATAAATGCTGAACCATCTCCATCCTTTCCCCCCAACTATTATTGGAAAATATCCGGAAGAGATCTCTGTGTCGTTTTCTATCAAGAAATCAGTTGATATAGAAAATGCCTCGAAGTCGAACTCGGAAATATAGACAGCTGCATCGAAAAGTGTATTGCCAGAGGAATCGTATACGTAGTCGTAGCTCTGACGCAGAGCCTGATTTTCGTAGGACGTATTAGTTAGAGAGATTGAAGGTCCCCCAATTACAGAATTATCAGGAGAACCATTGAATTCAAACTTGGCCAACAGAATCGGCTCAGAGTCAGAGTTTCCTATGATCGGATCTAATTCTGCGATATCCACTCCCCTGGTTTGCAGGGTTTCGACGTCTTCCAGATCGTCTGAACCTTCCCAGAGCTCGAGTGCATTATCGCCAAGCCAGATCGTGGTATTCCCATCAATCGTGTCGTTATTAACAAGNGGTGANATNTCNTCTATNTCNTTNTNGCTNAGGAGCAAAAGGTACGGATAGTTAAGATACTTAAGGGCCGAGATATCGGACACTGCGTTTCCCCTGATGTCCAGTCTGGCNAGGTTCTCAAGCCCGGCCAGTGAAGATATGTCANTTACCTGNTAGGTCCCGCTGCTTATGAGGTCCATGCTGGAAAGTGAATCCAGGGACGACAATGCCGATATATCAGTGACCTGGTTGTAGCTCAGAAGGAGCAGGNACAAATCANTCATNGAACTGAGNGGGCTGATATCAGAGATATTGTTCTGCCTGATATCCANCATTTCCATCCGTACGAGAGATTCGAGGGGGGAAATATCGCTTACGTTATTAGCCTGCAGTGTCAGATCAACGAGATTGGTCAGTCCCTGAAGCACAGATATATCTTCTATACCGTTTACCCCGAGGTCGAGTTCTTTCAGGTTAACTGCATACTGCAGCCCCGATATATCCACGATCCCGGCATCCCGTGCGCTCAGCTNGGTTAAGCCTGCAAGNTCTGANTCAGTAATCGGATCNCNGGGGNCTATATTTAAAGCTTCTTGTATGACGCNCATNAGGTNGGCATCGGGGATGNTTACTTNNGGTAAGTTGACNTCNNCTGCAGTAATCACACCGANTTCAATCGTGTATCCNCCNGTGCCGGAAGCAGAACTCACTCGCACCGTGTACTGGCCGCTCTGTTGAAGAATCCAGCCATAGATGATGGCATTGGTAGAACCTCCTGCGCCACCTGACTGGGTTTCCAGGTTTCCGCTGGAATTAATTAACTCAACGTAAACGTCGATATCACTGCTTTCGGAAGGACTGACAGATACAGTCAACCCTATACCGGCTGTCCCGTTAAAGTTCCACTCATCATAATCACCAACATAGTTAATAGAGCCATTGGCAGGCTCGTTGTTGTCTAACCTGCCGCCGTCCACATCTCCTGAACGGTCTGGTGTAGGCGTAAGGGTTACTGTTGTGGATGGTGTTGGAGTAGGGATTGCTGTCGCTATTGGTGTAGGAGTAAAAGCGGGCAGCACATTGATTCTTCCACTTGCGGCCTCCCTGTTGTAGGGGCTACTTGCAACAGTAGACATTAATCTGAACTCATATGTACCAGTCTGTTTCGGGGCTACGAATTCTATAAAACCGGCACCTTCTGAACCTATCTTCTTATAACCCTTGAAAGAGGTATCAGGGTCTCCCGAATTGAACATTCCTATCCAACCGTCTTTCTTGCCAGCCATGCCTGTGTAAGTAACGGTTATTTTGTCGCCCGCCCTGAAAGTTTCTCCACTTACCTTTAGTTCTGGTACAGATACTACTGATTCCTTATTGGGTACAGGAGTGGCCGTCGCCAAGGGAACTGGCGTTGGAGTTGATATAGGAACTGGAGTGGGGGTGGGGACTGGAAACGTTTTAACCCGAGCAGGGGTCGGTTTAGGTTTGGGTGTTGCCGTCGGGTTGGCAATTGCGGTTGGGACGCCGAGTACCGCTGAGGCAGCCGCTCTTACGGTAGCGGTTGCAGTGTGGGCTGTTATTTGTGTCGCAGTTAGAGGAACTTCCATTGTAGGTACAGATTCCGACACAGCCTGGTCGTATCTAATTCCCAGAGCAAATACGGAAAACCCTGGAGTCTCTGCTGAAAATCTCTCATAGAACTCGTTTCCCGAACCGACTATAGAGCCCAAGTGTTCCGTTTCAAGATATGTCCACTCCCCTTGATGCCTGAATAACTGCACGTCGTCAAACGATACGGATTGGTCTTCCAGCCACTCCGTCTTCACGTGGAATTCAACGGTCGCCCGCAAGTAAGTCGTATCATTCGGGCCCTCAATGTTTATGTCGACCACCCGTACAAATAATGCTTTTGCGGGTGGAACTGGAGCCGCATTCACAGGAATTGTTTCAACATAAAGGCTTGAATCAGGTGGAATATAAACTTCGAAATCTACCCTGGAAATTTGAAAGAGGTCTGCAGAGTCAGCCAGAGGCACAATAGCTTTATATGCGCCATCCGCCTTGGATTCGATGGGAATAGCTTCAACATCCTCTTGCAATACGACAGTCGGTACAACCAATTGAGGGATTGGACTTTCAGCTACAGCCCCGGTCGGTAGTCCCAAAAACCCCCTTGCCTGTTCCATAACCCTGGAAGCATTGATAGTGAAGAAAATAATGGCAGCTATGAGGCTCAT
>PAOO01000049.1 GCA_002708065.1 Chloroflexota bacterium | reverse complement strand
TCCTGTCGGGGCGGTGTCGTCATCGCCCAGCCAGAAGACGATGTTAAAGCGAGTCTTGGTAGCCTTGAAGACCTCGATGTTTGGGCCTAGACCTACCAGTGACAACAGTGACTCACCAAAGCTTCGAGTTGGCTTTCTCTCCTCAGAGAAGACGTCTTCTATCTCACCGTTTTTTCTAACTATTACGACTTCATCAGCCCCGGCCTGAACATTGCGGGTGAATCCTTGCCTGTCGTCTTTACCTATCTCACCGACTACGGTGTATCGCCCCTGTCTTCTCCAGTCACGCCCGGTGGGCTCAGGCTCATCGGGTTCCACCATTCCCTGCTGCCCCATTGGAGCAGCCCCTCTCGCACCCNTTGTTGGAGCCCCTGAGAGTGCCCGTAGTGCAGACGCAACTTCCTGGGCATTCTGGTACCTGTTCTCCGGGTCCTTCTCCATGCATCTCCTGACTATTGTTGTCAGGTTTGGGGGTACATGGACTGATGAAGGGAAGTCAGGTGTTGGGTCGTTAAGGTGCATCTGGGGAAGCTGCATAGCAGTGCCCTGGTAAGGCGGATGCCCTGCCAACATTTCATACANCATTACGCCTGCCGAATAGATGTCTGACCTTATGTCGGGGGATTCATCTCCCCGGCACTGTTCTGGTGACATGTAGAGCGGAGTGCCAACCGCACTAACGGAAGATAGATCAGTAGCACGNGCTATACCAAAGTCAGTTATCTTTGGAGAGCCGTCAGAGGCAAGAAGGATATTGTGAGGTTTTATGTCCCTGTGGACAAAACCCATCGAATGTGCGTAGGCGAGACCATCACAAATTTGTATGGTTANCTCCACAGCCTTGGCGGTGGGCATTGCACCGCCTCTCTGAAGCTCTTTGTCCAGGCTGTTAGGGANGTACTCCATGATGATAGATGCGTAATCCCCATCAATCTTGAAGTCATATACTGTNGCAATATTCTGGTGCGACAACCCTGCAGCCAATTGCGCTTCGGACATGAGGCCATCNNCATATTCTGGNTGTGANGACACGAGCTGGTTCATGACCTTGACAGCAACTGTCCGGTCAAGGAGCGTGTCATGCCCAAGGTAGACGGTCGCCTGTCCGCCTGCCCCTATACGTTCCCTCAACTCGTAACGGTCAATACGTTCCAGCATTGAGTGGTAGTTTAACGGTTTACCGCTTATAGAGGCGAAATCGGATAATCTGCGAGGAGATTACATAGAGGAGCTAGGTCTTAGGTATTGCTATTAAACAAGCGGCAATACCAGTGACGGATTAACGAATGAACCGATAAATTTTCTCGTCGAAGGAAAGTATGAATATCTCTCCAGAAGGAGATTGGGCAAACGACGATATGGTCAGAGATGAATCCACAATCTGTATTTGCTCGGTAATCTGGGCACCATCATGCCTTAGGGCCCATATTTTGCCAGTGCAATAATCTCCGTATACATAGGCCCCTGACAGCTCTGGCAGTCTTGAACCTCGATAAACATACCCACCAGTTACCGAGCACCCTCCACCACGGTCGTACTCAGCGACTGGAGATTCTAGTCCGGACTGGTCGCATGATCCGTCTGCATCGGGGTAGCAATGAAATCCCTCCATCACGTTCCAACCGTAGTTGCCCCCACGTGTTACCAAGTTGATTTCCTCAAACCCTTTCTGGCCAACGTCTCCAACCCATAGGTCTCCCGTGACAGAATCGAAGCTAAATCGCCACGGGTTGCGTAACCCATAGGCCCATATCTCACTCTTTGAATTGGATGAGTTTGTGAAAGGATTGCCAGAAGGGACGGAGTATGTTCCTGATGAGTCCAAGGTGCCAACGTCGATGCGAAGAATTGAACCCAACAGCGTTGTAAGGTTCTGTCCGTTGCCTGCAGGATCTCCTCTACTACCTCCGTCTCCCAGGCTGATATACAAGAAGCCTTTCGGACCAAAGCGAATTTGTCCTCCATTGTGATTGGAATGAGGCTGAGCCACCTCGAGAATCACTCGCTCACTGCTTGGGTCAGCGCTGTTAAGATTATCTGAGTTGACGGAGAACCGAGAGATGATCGAGCGCCTCGGGCCGGTGGCAGAGTAATAGAGGTAGAAGTGGCCGTTGCTCAAAAAATTTGGGGATAAGGCCATCCCTAGAAGACCTTCCTCGTTACCTTTGTTGCTCACCTTGTTTCGAATGTCAAGGAACTCCTGAGGTTGTGGGTCTCTTGCAGTATAGTCAAATACCTCGATCCTGCCTGGTTGCAAAACCAGGAAGGCCCGCTCGGTATCATCGTTTGCGAACACCATGTCTACCATTCTTTTAAAAGTGAGGTTAGGAAACACTCTCTGGACATTCATCGACTGTAGAGGCGCAGATGGTACCGATGTGGAGGTTGGGGCGGACGGTACTCGAGCAGCATTTAATATAGGGCTTTGAGTAAGTGGCGTTGTGAACGTTGGTTTTCGAATGGGAACAGAGGTATAGGTAGCTCTTGCGCCAGTCGCTGAGGAAGAAAATGCTTGTTTAATGGGCGCTTCTTTCTCGGGTTCTGGCTTTGTATATTCCCTTGCAAATGAAGGCTTATCACTAGCCTTTGTCACTATCTTGGGGCCGGAGTTGGCTATATCTGATGTTTGAGTACCATCGGCGCAACCTGTAGATAGCGGCACAAACGAAACCGATAAAATAATTAACACCTTGAGTATGTTACTCAGTTGACGCTACCTTTCTGTCCATTCTTCTAATAGACGATATTTTTCATTTATGTTACGCCCTCTGTCAGCTCGTAACGGCCAATACGTTATAGCGTGTTCTNNGGTCAGTCTGAGGCTTGATTATTGATTGGAATTATTCGTAGTTGTTCGTAACAGGTCAACAAAGATCGCTGAGGGATGGGGCTTAGGAATCGCTATTTAACAAGCGGCTTTACTAGTGANTTAAATGCCCGAGGGACAGTCAGTTCATATAGAATCACGTGATGAATAATTCTAAACCTTTAGTTTTAGGTTCTGAGAATCATGGAAAAAATAAAAGTTATTTTGGACACCGATCCTGGAAACGACGATCTTATAGCCATTATTATGGCATTGAAATCGGATTTTATCGACGTTCGTGGGCTTACGATCGTGGGAGGCAATACATCTCTTGAAAACACCACTAATAACGCCCTAAGTTTATTGACCTATATGGGTCGGGTTGACGTCCCGGTTTATGTAGGGAATCCGAGTGCATTGAACGAGGTATCAACCTCCGCTGAAGAATTTGACGAATTCATATCTCACAGAATCGAAATTCACGGTGCGACCGGTCTGCACGTTGAACTACCGGAAGCATTTATAAAGCCAAAAGCAATGCATGCCGTAGATTTTATTATCAGAGAGGCTGAATCTAATAAAGGAGAAATCATTCTTGTCCCTGTAGGNCCGCTAACAAATATAGCCAAAGCGATCAAGAAAGAACCAAGGTTAAAAGAATGGGTGCGGTCCATTCATATTATGGGTGGAGCAATGGAAGTTCCTGGTAATGTTACCGACTATGCCGAATTTAACATTTATTGTGATCCAGAGGCTGCAAACGATGTTTTCTCATNCGGTGTAGAGATTAAATTGTGTGGGTTGGATATCACAAGAGTAACTTCTGTCGGAAAGGAAGAAGCCAACTGGCTTCTGGGCAACTCTCCAGAAGAGAAATTAATAAGACAACTTCTCGTTGCTGTGTTTGAAAAGGATCCGAAAAGAAAATCATTTAGTTTGCATGACCCTGTGGCCGTCTTATCTGTGTTGCATCCAGAATTATTTGAATG
Organism: Chloroflexota bacterium; assembly: GCA_002708065.1. Classification (GTDB taxonomy): domain Bacteria; phylum Chloroflexota; class Dehalococcoidia; order Lucifugimonadales; family UBA826; genus UBA11795. Next base: position 12,036 of record PAOO01000049.1, on the reverse strand, counting down.
GAAGATGTTCAGTGTTTCAGTTGCATCAAGTGGACCTAAATTTGGAAGAACCATTGGTAGTGCCAGTGAAGACGGATTAGTTACAGTTGGTGTCAATATCAATGAGCAGGAAGCAAAGGCAAGGATAGCCGAGATTTTGGCGACTTAATCAATTTTTCAATTCTTGATGGATTGAGTAAATAGGCTCCTCCATCGTATTGGTATTGTCTATCGACCTCAATTTAGAACCCGTCAGCAAGTGAATTGATTTGGTTTGCCCTACCCGCTACAGCCATTAGTTCAGGGAACCTGTCATACCTTACCCTCGGGCACCGGCCGTGTGGCTATTAGTAAAGTAGTTACAGCTGTTAGTAGCGCTGACTGCAATGTAAACGATTTCTAAAGATCGCTGAGGGGTATGACTTAGATATAGGTATTTAACAGCCGGCTATACCAGTGACAGATTGTTGGTAGAAAATATCTCTCAAAAAATTCATCTATTCACAATGAAGAACTAAACCGTCATTACTCACGGCCCACAAGCCGAAATCGTCAGAGATTGCAGTTGCATTAAAGCTTTCACAAGAACCGGCGTATGCCTAAAAGCAGATAAATCGTTATCATGTCTTTATGAATGAAGAACCTCGCAAGCCTGAGCCGAGAGATTACGGGTTAATTGATGAAGACTATGGCGTTGTATTGCGTTGGCTATCATTCGAAACGCGATGGAATCGATTTATGAATCCTCCTGCTTATAAATCTGGTGAATCCAAGTTGTTGGACCGTCAGAACCAGGAGCGCACTCTTTTCGATGGAGCAACTGGTTTGCCTGGTATTGTTCATTTTGGCATACCTATTGCAGTGACAATTTCCCTTTACGCAGCGTACNTATGGTTTCTGATTGATCAGGGAAAGGCAACCAAATTGTCGATAGCTTTTGGGTTTGGGGGGGCCCTCTTACTCGGACTGGGGGTAGCCTTCGTTGCCATGGACGCGATAAAAATGGCGCTCAATGTATTAATGCAGACGTATCTACGATACATAGTATGCAATTTGCGCGTAATTAAAGGACATCGCCACTATCATTCTGCTCTCGGCAATTTTAATGAGGAAATTTGGAAAGCGAACCATCCAACGGTAGTTGGTGTTAGATTTCGTAGAGAAGAATGTCTTATTTGTGGTGAAACATCTCCTACATAAACAACACCTTACGAACTATTGCGAAGGGAGGTGGGCTTCAGTTTCCATGACCACAATTTGGTCAAAGAAATATGGAGACGACGCGCAGACGCGCAATAGAAAGGGGTCCACTTCGGCAGATCGACCCTTACCCTGCTTCGTTTCAGGCATAAAAAAGGATTGCTCGATATTTTTTAATATGCTTTCTATCCAACTCCACAACCGAAGGTTGCAAGTTCGATCATTGCCGCCCTATTAAATTTCCCGACTAAATCGGCCATGTTAGGACCTCATTAATTAGATGCCTGTAACTTTACCGCGACGCGAAAATATTCTATCGACCCGATAGCGGACTTTATTCTTGGTACTAATTTCACACTTCTTAGAACTATGGAGACTTTAGGCATATTAGATGTTGGAATTGCGAATCCAAAATAAGTTGAAAAGAATTCATTTATTCCTGGTCAGCTAAAAAGTATNGATTTTGTCGATCATGGTGCTTAACAATTAAACTGATTTTTTCCAAAATACCACCTTCACCAATTTTGGTGACTAGTCTAACTGTCGCTGCAGCACTGCTGGGTGATGCTATGTTGTATGTAGTTATGCCCTCTAGGCCAGAACTATGGCACTTAACTATTATCCAAGTAGGAGTATTACTTTCAGCAAATCGACTGGTTAGGCTATTTACCAATCCTTTAAGCTCAGTTTTTATTGAAAAGTTTGGTGTCTATACCCCATTTAGAGTCTCCCTTCTAGCTTCTTTGGGTGTTCTGGTTGCCTATGCATTTTCCAAGAATTTTATTGTGCTTCTCTTTGCCCGACTTTTATGGGGAACATGCTGGTCGGTTTTACGGCTGGTATCTCAATGGGTGGCATCAGAACAAAGTACCAGCGAAAATCTAGGTTTTAATCTTTCCAGCAACGTCTCCGTCATTCGGATTGGATCGATTGGAGGTGCTGTATTTGGCGGAATTCTTTCTGACTATTTAGGGTACGAAGTAGCCTTTACTATTTTTGGGGTTTTTACCCTTATAGGTTTTGCTGCTTGGATCCGTAAGTCCACATACATGGATAAGGAAAAAACAATCACTAGCGGAAGAGACCTATCTGGATTTACTCATGTTTTAAGGGATTCCCGAGTACTAGTTTTGAGTGTGGCGAGCATGTTCGGCGGGCTGGTGTTTTCAGGATTGATCGGGGCAACATTAGGTCATTTTCTGAGACATAGATACGGGTTGGAGTTTGATATCGTATCAATAACTTTTGGAGTAGCAACTATTACAGGATTTGCCCTAGGACTCAAAAGTTTTGCTGAAGTATTGGTGGGGCCTTTTGGTGGTTATTTTTCAGACAGATATGGACGTTACAAGAGCCTTGTTATTTCAGCCGCATTAACCTCGATCGGCCTTTTTATTCTGGGNTTTTCTAGTACTCTTTTGATTACCATCACTGTTCTTTTACTAGTGTTTATCACAGGAGTCATGATGATGATGCAGCTCTTGAGCCTGGTAGGCATGGCTGTAAATGAAGAATCCAGATCACAGGTTTTTTCGGTATTTAATACTTTCCAAGACTTTGGTTCAGCACTTGGACCGCTAATTGGTCTTTCATTAATCTCGGCAAATTTATTACCTGCACTATATTCAATTAGTGGAATTTTGTTATTTATTTTGATAGTGGCAGCCTGTTTATTTCTAAGTAAGAATATGGTCAGTACAGATCCCCACTAGTATAGTAGCGCGTATTCGAGAGAAACTTGATACAAACTTTTGCAAGCAGCCTCAAATAAAGTCAAATGTCAGTATCAGCTAGAATGAGCTGTTTTCTTACCTAGATTAACCAATGCACATGGTTAATCGACAACTCTTAATCAATAACTTCTCGATTAAGATCCGAGCAATGTCACCACCGATTTCGTAAATTACGCCCAATGATTATCATCTTATATGCGAAATAGAGATCAAACTGGATTTCTCCTATAAATCAATGAACATCGTCATATAGTCTACTTTCTTAAGTCACACGGCACTGAACAAAATTCACATTACCNTCTCAATGTTGAAAATAACTTCATGTCATAAAAACTCCCCAGGAAAACCCATCNTTTGTTAGNTTAATTNCTTCTGTATAATCCCGGAAGTCTTNAAAAAAGACATANAGGGTGANATTATGTGGCAGGTAAAAGAAGAAGACTTAGCCTCAATATCCATAGGAGCAGGAATCCTCGGAACAGGAGGGGGAGGAAACCCCTATATTGGAATGCTGCGAGCTAGGGAAATGATCAGACGATACGGTCCCGTAGAAGTCTTGTCTTCAGACGAGCTAGGAGAGGATGACAAGATAGTTTGTGTAGGAGGTATCGGCGCTCCTACAGTAGGAATAGAAAAAATTCGAGGTAAGCAATCCTACGATGCTTTGATAGCTTTGGAAAACCATCTTGGCATCAAGGCCACAGCATTAATTTCCAATGAGATTGGAGGCAGTAATTCCTTAGAGCCGTTAATACCGGCATCAATTTCCGGTCTACCAGTAATTGATGCCGATGGCATGGGCCGTGCATTTCCTGAGTTCCACATGAAAACCTTTTTTGTATACGGGGTACCCTACGTTCCTATGGTTCTTGCCGATGAGAAAGGAAACATAGCGGTGATCCCCCAAGCATTGACAGGTAAGTGGGTTGAACGGATAGCTAGAGCAATAACAATACAAATGGGAAGTGTCGCTTGCTACGCACTAGCTCCGATGACCGCCCAACAAGTGCGTAACACAGCAGTTCAAAACTCTTTGACCCTGAGCAAGAAACTNGGAGACTCAGTGCGAANAGCAAACCAAACAAAGAGCGATCCAGTGCAGGCGATTTTGGAGGTTAATCCAGGCAGGGTTTTGTTTGAGGGAAAAATTTCTGGTATCCAGAGAAAAACGACTCAAGGATTTGCAAGAGGTAACGTAACTATAGATGGCTCTGGTAAATTCTCGGACACCGTCATGGAAATTGAGTTTCAAAATGAGAATTTGATAGCCCGTTTAGATGATGAGATNGTATGCGTTGTACCAGATCTGATCTCCATTGTAGATTCTGAAAAAGGGGATCCAATCACAACGGAACTACTCAGATATGGGTTTAGGGTTACTGTTTTAGGTTTTCCAGCACCAGATCTGTGGAAAACAGCCAAAGGACTCCAGGTGGTAGGCCCTTCATGTTTCGGATACGACGTAGATTACATTCCTCTTGAATTAGGGTGATCTTTGACCCTCTTGAATTTGTAGACCTTTGCTATCAAAACCTTTTCTGAGTTCATAAATTATTGCCTAAGTGGAGTTATTGAATGCGAATAGGTATAGACGTGGGTGGTACAAACACCGATTCAGTCTTAATGGATGGGGCCCGGCTAATTCATAAATTCAAAACCCCAACAACGGCAGATATAACTGGCGGCATACAAACTGCCCTTAGTGCATTATTGGCTTCCTCAGCAAAAAGGCTGACTGTCGATGCGGTTATGGTGGGAACAACTCATTTCACCAACGCTCTTTTGCAACGGCGTGATCTAGCTGTTACCGGTATTCTCCGTCTATGCCTGCCAGCTACCGATATGTTGCCACCCATGGTAGATTGGCCTGAAGAGTTGAGAGCATCTATACAAGGCCATACCTACTTGTTAGAGGGCGGACTCGAGTTCGACGGCCGCGAAATTTCCCCTATTAACGAATCCCAGATACGAGATGTTACCCGTCGTATGGCAAGTGAAGGCGTGCAAGCTGTCGCCATAATTGGAGTTTTTTCTTCTGTCGATCCGACGCAAGAGCAAATTGCTGCGAAAATCATAGAGCAAGAGACTCCTCACATGAGAATATCAATGTCCCATGAGATTGGCCGGGTAGGTTTACTAGAAAGAGAAAACGCGACAATTTTGAATGCCTGTCTATCTAGAGTTTCCGAATCGGCGGTGGGCGCATTCAAACTAGCGATAGAAGACTTAGGTCTGTCTTCGTCACTTTTCCTCAGCCAAAATGACGGTACTTTAATGGATGCCGAATTTGCAATTAAATATCCTGTTCTTGCCATATCTTCCGGCCCGACAAACAGCATGAGAGGTGCNTCTTTTCTTACAGGAATTGATGACGCAATAGTGGCCGACATAGGAGGAACCTCAACCGACGTGGGAATCCTAAGNAACGGGTTTCCTCGAGAATCATCCATAGCTGTCGATATAGGAGGAGTCAGAACCAATTTCAGGATGCCTGACGTTTTATCAATCCCGTTAGGAGGAGGTAGTTTAGTAAAAACTTCCCCTCTGGTTATAGGTCCGGATAGTGTGGCGATGCGCCTAATGGAGCAGAGTCTGGTGTTTGGCGGCTCCATAATGACGACCACCGATGTTGCTGTTGCGGCCGGTATGGCCGACATAGGTCAAAAGTCTCTGGTCTCCAAAATATCTCGCACTGATGTCAATGAAGCGTTGAAGGTCATGCATGAGATGGCTGAAGAGGCAATCGATAGGTTGAAGTTTAATTCAGATGATATTCCTGTCGTTCTAGTTGGAGGGGGNCATTTCCTCATTAACGATCAAATCACGGGNAGTTCCGAGGTGATCAGNCCCAAAAATGGAGAAATAGCGAATGCGATTGGCGCTGCAATAGCACAGATCGGTGGCCAGGCGGAAAGTATCTTTTCCCTAAGTGAAATGACTCGCGAAGAAGCGATTTCATCAGCAACGAAAGAGGCCACGACAAGAGCTGTATCCGCTGGAGCCGATCCAGAATCAATTTCTATAGTCGATATAGAAGAGATTCCACTTACATATCTGCCAAGTAACGCTATACGGATCAGGATAAAGGTGGTTGGCAATATTCCCGAAATTACCTAAACTCAGGTTAAGATATTCTCATATACAGCTGCCAAGAACACGCATATAATTTAAGTCACGCNTACACCGCACACATCTCAACACATTAGTAGAAGACTAATAGTTATCCATCCTGCCACATTTTCTCTTTTCGTATTTTGGAAACGATTTTTTCTGAAACATCCCACAAACGTTTTGACATAACCTTATCTTGGGCATGTACCGAGGGTTGTTCCAGGTTGCAATCAGAAAAATAGTTGCCACTCATTCCTTCGATGTCTGGATGAACACTGACATAGCATTGAGTTGCGGCTCCTTGCTCCACGGTTTTCAGGAAAATTTTATCCACTATTCGCACGCCATATCTAATAACTGGGTTGTAGTGTCTTAACAAATTCGTACGAATTACTCCAGGATGGACCGCGTTGGATATGAAAGTTGTGGACTTAAATCGCCTTGATAGTTCATTACAGAATAGAAGGTTTGCAAGTTTGGAGTGGCCATAGGCTCTGTGGGGATCATAGTTCTGACCTCCCGAGAAGTTCTGAAATTGAATCCCATCTCTATATGAAAACATTTTATGTGCCGCACTAGATACAACGGTTATACGGCCATATTGGTTTAACGAATCAATCAAGCCATTCACCAGCATGAAATGCCCTATGTGATTTGTAAGAAACTGTAGTTCAACGCCGTATTTCTGCTGCAGTCTGGGAAGAGCCATTATGCCTGCATTACATATTATTGCGTCGAGTAACACCTTTGAGTTTTTCAAAATTTCTACACAATCAAGGACCGACTGAGGTTCTGATAATTCGCAGGCCATCGGAAAATACGAATTTTTCAATAACGGAGATATCGACTCTGCTTTATTAAGGGTTCTAGCCAACCCTATTACTATGGCTCCTCTCAAAGATAGAACACGGGCTGTCTCCAAACCTAACCCAGAATTCACCCCCGTAATCAAAACTGTTTTTCCGATTAGATCTAACCTTTCGGTAACATCTTCAGCCGTGTTGGAAAAGCCTAGCCCATTAGGGCCTTTCTTTTTCAATATACTAATCAAAGACATAAAGTACACATGTTAAAAAGATTGTGTGTCCTTTAAGTTTAAGGAGTCAAGAGCAACTATTTATATGGATAACCGATAAGTGTCATTTCTTTAAAATGCCTATTTTTGTGATTCCGGTGACAGGTCAATCTATGGGAATTTGTCTTATCTGACAGAGTTTATTTAATAACTTATATTTTGGAGAATAGTTATATATGATCAACAATGGAGCTGACACATTAAAAGAATTAACACAATAAATTATTCCCCTGATATTTGAATAAGCAGTTGAAACCTCCTTATAACGTAGAGATTCAATCATCATGATAAGTCAACGATTGCAAGAACAACTTTTGCCCTGGATAGAGAATTATTCAAGAGCATCACTTTCTTCTTTTGGAGCTAAAAACATACCTTTGATTGTTCCTGCTCATCCATTGGAAAAACCGACGGAGTTACTCGTTGCACAGATAGGAAATCAGACAGCCCTAGTACTTAACAACCCAGACATAGCACCGAAATTAGAGGGTTTGTTGGAGGAACTCAGTCCTGACATGATTTTTTCAACATTTGGATTCTACGAACTTTCCAGGGTGACCTTACCTTATGGTATATCCGTGTGGGGACCAAATTGGTTCCTGTTTGGCGAAGAATCTACGATCGGAGATAGCATTGATAACAGGGTAGAGAAAATCAACGATAACGATCTGAATGAAGTTGACTATAAGCAATTTTGGCATTGCTATCCTAAAGCTATCGCTGGTTTTGGGATAAAAGAAGACGGAAAGATAGCTGCGCTGGCAACTGTGAAAAATCGTGATTCTCCAGTATGCGAAATAGGAATGGAGGTTTCACAGGGCTCTCAGGGCAAAGGCATGGGACGGGCAGTAGTAACAGCAGCTGCGAGGTGGATACTGGAAAACGACCAGATACCGTTGGCTGTAGTGGGTCCCTTTAACATCCCTTCTGCTCGAACATTGCGTTCATCAGGTCTAGAGTATTTATTCCAATGCATGGAAGGTAAAAAAGAACTGTTTTATGTACCTCCACAGACACTTGGATTCCCCAGACCGGACACGGTTATGTACAACTCGTACCCAAAATGGGCGATGAACAAGGACATAAAAGAGAACCCAGACTTATAGAGTATCCGGCTCTATATTTTCCGAAATCGATCGTAGCTAAACATTATTTTTCGTCGTAGGGCTCCCGCTCATTCATTCACAAAGTCTGAGTCAGAACATATTTTTCCGGAGATGAGATTACATCTTTTTTTCATGCCGGTGAACACGCTAATTTCTTTACTCATTGAGAACAATAGTCAGCGATAAATCGCCTAGTTCTTTCTGAGGAGTCAGCTCTGTCAGCATCTCCTACTACAGAGGCAAGGATTTCTGAAACACCTGATGCGAACAATTTATCGAGTTGAGAAGCTGCCTCTTCTTCGGTTCCTGTAATCAGAATCGAGTCAATCATTTCATTGGTCCAACCAGTTCTTTGAGTTATCTCAAATCCGGATTGTTCGAACATGCGCGAGTAAAAATCTATAGATGGGTAAATCCCCAGCTGATCACGTACAGCTGCTCTGGCCGACCCAAGATTGTTTGTTATGCAAACAGCGGCCTGTAAAATTAATGGCGGAGTATCCCTACCACTAGTCCTAGCTCCTTCATTCAAGGAATCTAACGCGGTGGTAATCGCGTAAAAATGCGGACATACCCAACTTATTGCGCCATCGGCAATTTCACCGGCAGTTCTGTATGCTCCTGGTCGTAGCGCTGAGATCATAACTGGTATGCCCGGCGCCGTTCCTCCCATTGAAGTATTCGCCGAATAGTAACGCCCGCTATAAGAAGTCTCACCCTTAGTAAGGAGCTCTTTAATTATCGCGACGTATTCTCTTACATGTCCAAGTGGATAATGAAAATCGACCCCGTAAGTACTCTCCATGCTGACCTTATGTCCCGACCCGATTCCTAGACGCAGGCGACCAGGAGCGAATGATGAGACAGTAAAAGCTTGTTCTGCCATAGAGATAGGATGTCGGGACCAGGTCCGAGCGATGGAGGTTCCCAAGAGTATTTCATCCGTGTTTGAGGCAGCAGCCGCGAAAAGTGAAAGCGCATCAGACGATCCTCCGCCTGAAGTCACCCAAACAGCGGGTATTCCCAAGTTTTCCGCCTCAATAATAGCGTCCAGTGCTTCTCTTGGTGAATCTGCTCTCAAATCCAATCCAATTAATTTATTCGACCTCATTGGAAAATCCTTTCACATTCAACTTAAAATACTTACCGCTGCCATCATTTCTACTAATTAGTATTGCAGAAACTCATCGACTACTTTCCCATTTTTTGGCTTGGTACTGGAAGGCCTGGAACGCTCACCTCTATTCGACCAACAGTGTTCCAGGTAGTAAAAAAAAGAGANTTTCGATCGTCGCCTCCAAATGCAACGTTTGTAGTGGAAGATTCACCGTGATCTATCGTTCCTAGATGCTTACCTTCCTTACTAAGCACCCATATCCCACCTGACCCACCACAATACAAATTGCCTTCAATATCAACTTTCATTCCATCAGGCACGCCAGGCTTATCTCCGCTCAAATCACATAGAACCCGATCAGAAGCCAGGGCTAGCAGACCATCGGGTTGGATATCAAAGGCTCTTATGTGTTGTCTTCGCGTGTCGTTTATATAAAGTGTACTTTCGTCGGGCGAGAAGGCCAGCCCGTTCGGTGTGACAAAATCTCGAACCAATAACGTAATCGTACCCAGGTCGGGAGAAACACAATATACACCGGAAAAATCCAGATCTAGATNCGGNGAAGGTGCACCCGGATCCGTGAAATATATGGTTCCATCTGATTTAACAATGGCGTCATTGGGCCGATTTAGACGCGAACCTCTGTATCGACTGGCCACTACCGTAATCTCTCCATCTGAATCTTGCCGAGTAACCCTCCGAGTTCCATGTTCGCAAGCAATAAGACNACTTTTTTGATCAATAGTCAGCCCGTTTGCATAATTTGTACCTTCCTTGAATATCGTGACTCCCTCTTCAGGTTTCCACTTCATTCGTCGATTATTATGAATATCACTGAATAGCAGACATCGGTCATCACATAACCAGACAGGCCCTTCGGCAGGACCAATTTTGCCACCGTAGCCCCTGCCCAACTCCTCGATGTTCTGATCTACCGCAACTATGCGGGAAAATTCTGAGGATAATTGCTCTNTAGGCATAAATTTCTTCCTTTATCGATTAATCGGGCATTTACAGAAAGATTATAGNGAGACCGTTGATTAAATCATGGAACATCTTAATTACCGTAAACATGAGACCAAAAGGNATATCTAGTANATTTAACTTTTTTGCTTACATGAATCGTTTTANAATTGAATCCTTTGATGATGTGACTTGAGTTAGTAACCTCAATGTGTACACTCAANCTAGTCAGTAGACCACAGGGGTAACATGAACGAAATCTTATACGCTTCCGCAAAAAGCATAAAAGAAGCCATACAAAATAAGAAAGTGTCGGCACTAGAAGTTGTAGANGCACACCTGCGAAGGATAGAGGAAGTAAATCCAAAACTTAACGCGGTAGTGCATTTGGCNTCAGATCGTGCTCTTTCTGAAGCTANAAAAGCTGATTCCNCCATGGCAAAAGGAGAATNAACAGGCATTTTNCACGGCCTACCAATGACNGTAAAAGACTCTCACGACACCCAAGGGCTGGTCTCCACGGGGGGCACTAAAGGACGAGAAACTTTCGTNCCNGAATCCGATGCAACAGTTGTTTCACGTATGCGATCCGAGGGAGCNATAGTACTGGGCAAAACAAANACACCTGAATTAACCTTAGCTTTTGAGACTGACAATCTTATCTATGGACGCACGAATAACCCATACGATCTTGATAGAACTCCCGGAGGTTCCAGCGGCGGAGCGGGTGCGATAATAGCCTCGGGAGGNTCCCCAGTAGATCTTGGGACTGATACCGGAGGCAGCGTAAGAGTACCTTCAGGATTTTGTGGAATATCTGGACTCAAACCGACCTCTGGGAGGGTTCCGAGGACGGGCCACATAATCTCTCATTCTTTAGGTGCGATTGACTCGCTGACTACCGTAGGACCCATGGCTCGATTCGTTGAAGATCTGGCCATGGTTTACCCGATTATTTCTGGACCNGATTGGATAGATCCGGCAATTGTTCCTATGGCTCTCGGTAACCCTGCTGATGTCGATATCAAACANCTCCGGGTTGCCTATTTTACAGATATAGGAAATATAGCCTCACCTNATCAGATTGTCGCTGTNATAAAATCAGCNGCTACAGCTTTAAAAGACCGTGGAGCTTATGTTCAGGCAGACATACCGTCTGCAATAACAAAATCACCGGGAACTAGCTTACTAACTGCTGACGGAGGAGCGGGTGTTCGCAGATTACTGGAAAAAGCAGGAACCAGTGAAACTCATAGTTGGGTTAGGCGGTTTGTGCAAGGAACAGAAAGCCTGCCCGTTGAAGAATACACGGAACTGCTGGAACAAATAGATCGTTTCCGTTCTGAGATGCTCGGATTCATGCAAAAATATGATGCCATTTTGTGTCCGGTAAGACCCTTCCCTGCCCTACCACACGGGGAATCTATGAAAGCCGAATATAGGGAGTCTAATTCTTTCACCAGTACGTTCAACCTAACGGGATGGCCCGGTACGGTTGTCCGGGCTGGGACATCTTCGGAAGGACTACCTATAGGAGTGCAACTCATAGCACGGCCATGGCGGGAAGATGTGGCATTAGCCTTGGCTTCGGTCGTCGAAGAATCGTTGGGAGGTTGGAAACCACCAAATATTTAGCTACAAGGATGGTGGCTCATTACGCACATATTATTTGTAATAGCTTTTTTGTTCAGGTCATACTTTAGGTAAAATCAGGTGAGAGGGAACAGAAAGTGAATGGACCCTTCATCTTCC
>PAOO01000048.1 GCA_002708065.1 Chloroflexota bacterium | reverse complement strand
ATCATACTATCTCCAAATCTAACCAGACTTTCTCCCGACCCTTCAGATATTAACTTAAATATATATTAGAGGGCTTACCAAAGTATCGCACTTGCGATTGTATGGGGCTGGTTGAGGCTAAATAAATTTTCACCCTACTTTGTTATCTATGACGTTGCCATAGATTCTGCGCTATACTGATTAAAATAAAATAATCGTCTAAGTAATAAAAGCTGTGATCAGGATTAGTATTCTCTAGGCGAGCTCTCAGAGAGCCGGGTAAGCTGTGAACCGGTGCTAGCGCAAGGGATGAATGGACCTGGGAGCTGCCATCAGAAAGGCTTTTTATAAAGGAGCCCGTAAGATTGGACGGAAGTGCACCGTTATCTGAGCTGGGAACGTATAAGTAGTTCCATTTAAGAGTCCTAAAGGATGAAATTCTTTGGGAAATTAGGGTGGCACCGCGGTTAGATAATCGCCCCTTATCAGGGGTGATTTTTTTTTGCCTTTTTTGAAATAAATGGAAATNTTNCTGTTCAAGGGNTAANGNTATGGNNAAAAGAAAAGTGGTTTTCAGCGGAGTNCANCCGAGNGGTGATCCCCAACTTGGCAATTANTTGGGAGCNTTTAAGGGTTGGGTGGAAAGGCAGGAGNANAANATTAACTATTTTTGTATTGTTGACCTACATGCCTTNACAGTAGCTCCCGATCCAAAAGAGCTCAGAAAACAAACTCGTGAGTTGGCAGCGATATTGTTTGCGTGTGGTCTTGATCCAAAAAAGACTACGTTATTCGTACAAAGTCACGTAGCAGCACATGCTGAAAGTTGCTGGTTATTAAATTGTGTGACCCCTATCGGATGGCTCGAGAGGATGACTCAATTCAAGGACAAGTCGCAAGGCCAAGAACGGGTTTCCNCGGGTTTGTTGGATTATCCTGTCCTGATGGCCGGAGACATAATTCTGTACGATGCTGACGAGGTTCCTGTCGGCGAAGATCAGAAACAACACGTAGAGCTTTCTCGGGACATAGCTGCNCGGTTTAATCGTATNTACGGNGATACTTTTGTNATTCCGGAGCCNGTAATCCCAGAGGTCGGNGGTAGAGTGATGGGCTTGAATGATCCCGGCGTGAAGATGTCCAAAAGTTATTCTCANATAAGAGGACATGCNATTCGCATGTTGGATGAACCTCAGGAAATCGANCGTTCATTCATGCGCGCTGTAACGGATTCNGGCAATGAGATTCGTTTTTCAGATGATTCAGAGAAAGCAGGTGTTAATAATCTGCTCAGTATATACAAGGTAGTTACGGGAAAACCGGAAGNGGAGGTCGAAAAAGATTTCGAATCGGCTAGGGGTTACGGGGATTTGAAAAAAGCCGTGGCCGAGGTTGTCATAGAAGAACTTTCCCCAATTAGGCAAAGATACAACGAACTAATATCTGATGTAACTGAGCTTGACAAGTTATTAGCCGTAGGATCTCAACGAGCAGAATCTGTATCTGGACCTAAACTCCTGGAAATGAAAGACAAGATGGGCCTTTTATTGGCTTGAACCTAATTTTCTTGATACACGTACNTCGGAGCACGACAAATGTATTATCCAACACTTGAAGAAGCAAAAACGCTCGGATCCCGTGGGAACCTCATACCAATTTATACGGAGATTGATGCCGATCTTGAAACCCCTGTGTCCGCCTANTTGAAGGTGGCGGTTCCTCCATATTCATTTCTTTTGGAGAGCGTGGAGGGTGGGGAACACATAGCTCGGTATAGTTTCATTGGTACTGAGCCAGAAGACGTGATTATCACTGGTCCTGGGCAANAANACGGTGAGACTGACCCGTTGAAACTAGTAGAGAAAATGCTTTCAAATTTCAATCTCGTTGAAACGAGTAATCTCCCGAGATTCAGGGGGGGTGCCGTAGGTTATCTTTCATATGACTCGGTTAAATATTTCGAGGAACTTCCTTCNCCAGACAATGATCCTATCGGCATTCCTGAGGCGATTTTNATGCTCACCAAAACCTTCTTGGTTTTCGATCATGTTCGTCATAAGATCCTGGTTGTAAGCCACGCACACTTAAACGGCGATGTTGAAACCTCATATCATGATGCAACATCCAAGATAGAATCGATCGTGCAACGGCTTAACAANCCCCTGGATCCGACGTCTATACCNCGGGCGTCGGGATATTCAAAAGGTGATGTCACATCAAATATGGCCCAACAACACTATCNNGACATGGTCGAGAGATGTAAGGAATATGTTGTGGATGGAGATGTTATTCAAGTAGTAGTTTCGCAACGTTTATCTAAACCAACCTCGGCACATTCCTTTCATATATATCGTTCGCTGAGAGCGATAAATCCGTCTCCTTACATGTATTACCTGGAACTGGACGGTTTCCAGATAGTTGGTGCATCACCTGAAATGCTTGTACAGGTAGAAAACGGTGTCGTAGCAACTCATCCNATAGCTGGAACAAGGCCGCGTTCAGAGGACGANGAGGAAGATANACGANTAGAACTTGAGTTGCGAACAAACGAAAAAGAAAGNGCCGAGCACATAATGCTCCTTGATCTTGGTAGAAACGATATCGGNAGGGTTAGTAAGCCAGGCACTGTGGTAGCCTCAGATATTTTAGAGATAGAACGATATTCCCATGTTATGCACTTGGTGTCCCATGTGGAAGGTAATATTCAGGAAGGATTTAGTAACTATGACGCTTTGCGAGCCTGTTTTCCGGCGGGGACNGTATCTGGCGCTCCNAAGATAAGGGCGATGGAGATTATTGCTGAACTAGAAAANGACACNCGGGGAGCTTATGCGGGTGCNGTAGGGTATTTCGATTTTGCCGGGAATATGGACACTTGTATAACCATCCGTACTATGGTTGTGAAAGACGGGGTCGCTCATGTGCAGGCTGGGGGAGGNATAGTTTATGACAGCGAGCCNGAGTTCGAGTTTGATGAAACGATCCACAAGGCAAGCGCCCTCATGAGAGCTATTGACGCGGCCGAGTCAACAGTAGAGGTCCAAATATGATTTTACTCATAGATAACTACGATAGTTTTACATATAACCTTTACCAGTACATTTCCGAACTAGGAGGCAGCGTAAAAGTCGTTCGCAACGACAAGATTTCCCTGGAAGANATAGAGGAGATGTCTCCCGAGAAGATTATAATTTCTCCTGGGCCTNGTACCCCAGATAAAGCAGGTGTCTCAAATAAGGTAATTGAGAAGTTTGGCCCTACCATTCCTACCCTAGGGGTGTGCTTGGGACATCAGTGTGTGGGGTATACCTTCGGCGGCAGGGTCGGGCGAGCCAATGAAATAATGCACGGCAAGATGTCCCAAATCTATCATGAAGAAAAGGGGGTTTTTTCAGGACTCCCTAATCCTTTTGAAGCGNTTAGGTANCACTCCTTAGCTATATACAGAGAAGATTTGCCGGATGAATTGGAAGTAACGGCCTGGACNGAGAACGGAACNATCATGGGAATTCGTCACAAGAAATATCCAGTGGAGGGAATTCAATTCCATCCAGAATCTATAATGACCCTTTCTGGGAAAGACCTCCTAGCAAATTTCTTAAACCGGAGTGCTTAGAAGGAGATTAACTGTGATTCAGGAAGCGGTCCAGAAATTGGTAGAGGGAAAATCCCTCAATTTTGAAGAATCAGTGGCTGCTATGACACAAATCATGGAAGGGAACGCGACTCCCGCACAGTTTGGGGCATTTGTTACAGCACTCAGACTAAAGGGTGAAACGGTTGATGAAGTAGCAGGAATGGCCACAGTTATGAGAGAAAAATCCCTTCATTTATCAAGTTCCTACGACTTAGTAGATACCTGTGGTACGGGTGGAGATGATTCGGGTACATTTAACATATCCACTGCAGCAGCTTTTGTGGTAGCAGGGGTGGGANTAAAGGTAGCNAAACATGGTAACCGCGCTATGTCGGGCAAGACTGGTAGNGCTGATGTATTGGAGGCNNTNGGAGCGAATATTGANCTNTCNCCTGAGTCTATTGCTGAGTGTATCGCAGAAACCGGGTTTGGATTCATGTTCGCACAGGGATTTCATCCTTCCATGAGATTCGCAGCTGGGCCAAGAAGAGAGATTGGAATCAGAACGGTATTTAATCTACTTGGCCCTCTTACNAACCCTGCCGGAGCGAATAGACAACTCATAGGGGTATCTGATCCGTCAATTGGTGAACTTATGGCTAATGTGCTGGCTAGGCTTGGGTGCGAGAAAGCTCTTATCGTTCACGGGAATGATGGCCTCGATGAAATAACGCTAAGTACGACCTCTATGATTTGGACCTTAGAGTCTGGCATCGTTACAAAGACGGAACTGTCTCCAAAAGAATTTGGTTTTAAGAAAAGTCCACTAAGTTCAATTTCAGNTCNGGATCCAGATACAAGTGCTCGAACTATAAGGGCTGTCTTCGAAGGAGTAGTAGGATCAGCTAGAGATATAGTGCTTCTGAACTCNGCTGCCGCTTTGAATGCAGCTAATTACGCAGATAGTTTTCAATCTGGGATTGAAGCGTCAGCAAGATCTATTGACAGTGGTTCAGCCCTTGCAAGTTTGAATTCTTATGTTGAGTTTAGCAAGGAACTGCAATGATAAATTCTGACGCGCCTGACATTTTGAAGGATATTGTAGAACTAAAGCGTGCCAGAGTAGAAGAAAGAAAAAAATCTCTTTCTATGCTCGAGCTGGAGGGTCTGATAAGCAAGGCTGACCAGCCATTGAATTTTTCAGGAAGACTTATGGGAGAAGGGATTAGGGTAATTGCAGAGGTGAAACGCGCTTCGCCTTCTAANGGGNTCTTCAAAGAAGGACTTGATGCTGCTAATCTCGCTAGGGTGTATGCGGAGAATGGCGCCGCGGCAATATCGGTGCTGACTAATGAGGATCACTTTAAAGGCAGTATTGATGACATGGCAGCCGCCCATTCCGCTGTATTCACTCTGGGCGTGCCCGTTCTTAGGAAGGAGTTCATATTTGATCCTTACCAAATATACGAAGCTAGGGCTTTTGGGGCGGATGCAATATTATTGATTGTATCTATGTTAGACGAACAACAAATTAAAGAATTCATGGGAATTGCTAGGTCGATTTGGATTCAATGCTTAGTCGAGATTCACAACGAATTAGAGTTAGAGAAAGCCGTTAAATGTAATGCTGACATCATAGGTATTAATAACCGTAATCTCCACACCTTTGATACTACCCTTGAGACAACGGAAAGGCTTGCTCCATTGGTCCCATATGGCAATATTATTGTCAGCGAAAGTGGAATATCTGATAGGGAGGATGTAAAAAGAGTTGAGTCAGCTGGGGCAAAAGCCATACTTGTAGGAGAATCGCTTGTTAGATCTGCAGATCCAGGAAAGGCTCTCAGGGCATTAGTGTGACCCTCTTTAAAATATGTGGACTTCGAGACGTAGATAGTGCAATGATTGCCAGGGAATGTTCAGCTTCATTTCTCGGGTTTGTCTTTGTTCCAGGTGTGCGCAGAGAATTGTCAGTAGAACAGGTAGCCGAGATTGTTTCTGATTACAGACGATTGTGTGGGAGTGGAGGCCCTTTTCTGGTTGGTCTTTTTGCCAACCAGTCGCCCGAATTTGTAAACTCCGCTATCGAAAAATGCGATCTTGATTTTGCACAGCTTTGTGGTGATGAGCTTGCGGATTATTATGAAAAAATCTCTGCTCGAGTCATTAAGCAGGTCAAGATACCTATTGAAGGTGATTTTCAAAATATCGTATCTGACACTATAAAAAAAGTAGGTAGCGTTCTAGACAATGGAAGCATACCCCTCCTAGATCGCCTTGATAAGGGACATCTAGGTGGTACAGGAAAATCTTTTGATTGGAATGTTGCCGCATCTCTTCCTAAAGATTGGGAATTTATCCTCGCTGGCGGGTTAAATCCAGCCAATGTTTCTGAGGCTATCGCATCGGCACGGCCCTGGGCTGTGGATGTATCCACAGGTGTAGAGACTCTTGGTATAAAGGATTCTTCGAAAATAAGAGCCTTTTCAGAAGCTGCCCTGACATCTTGACCATTTATTCTTGACACCTAGACGAAGGTCCAATAATCTCATGCGGCCATAAACTGACAAGGAGAATCATCATGTCTTACTCGTTCAATCATGTACATTTGAAGTCGTCGGACCCTGGGAAAACAGCGGACTGGTATGTTGAGGCATTTGGTTTCGAAATCGTTAATGATGAAAACCCAAGGCCACAGGGTGATAGATTCATAAGATGTCGAACCAAGGATGGGGTTGCGATTAATATCTCTGGTGCTCGAACTGGGGAATTAATGGGAGAAGGAGATGCAACCGCTCATTGGGGCCTTGAGCATTTTGGTATTGAAGTTGATGACATAGAAGCGGAATTAAAGAGATTGGAGGAATTGGGAGCTGAGGTGTTAGAAGGCCCTACAAGGACGGCAACTGGATTATCCATAGCTTTCATTCAAGCACCAGACGATGTTCGCATAGAAGTTATGCAGTTACCACATTAATGAAAAAGTAGGATGAAATGACTAGACAAGTTTTTTTCCCCGACCCAGACAGAAAGCCTTCAGGATTTTCGCCGGCCACAAGGATTAAGAATGCTGTGTTTATATCGGGACAAGTACCCGTGGACTCATCGGGAAACCTGGTCGGAGAAGGAGATTGTCGAATCCAGGCTGAACAATGCTTCGTAAATATTGAATCCGCCCTTCGATCTGCTGGTGCCTCAATGGATGACGTGACCAAGATTACAGCGTTTATAGTGAGATCTGACGACTATCCAGATTATGCAAAGGTTCGTCTCTCTAAGTTTCCTGAAAACGGACCTGCCAGTAGCAGCGTTTTCATCAGCGGGCTTGTCGATCCAAAGTTTTTAATAGAGATAGAGGCCATAGCGATAGTCGAAGGTTGATGCAATCTGACTGCATATTTTGCAATATAGCCTCAGGAGAAGTCGTGGCTGATTTTGTACACCGTGATAGTTATTGTGTCGCTGTAAACGATATAGCACCCGCAGCTCCTGTTCACGTACTTGTGATCCCCGTGAAACACTTTACGTATCTGGAACATATGACAAGTGACTTTTCCCCTGTTCTATTCCGAATGTTCGAGGTTGCAAGAGATGTTGCCTATTCAGCAGGAATATCAGATTCAGGATACAGACTCGTTATAAATCAAAAAGATGACTCGGGCCAGGAAATACCTCACCTCCACCTTCATATTCTTGGTGGCGATCAATTGGGTTCCATGGTTTAGGTTAATAGATTGGACATCCCAATTATCCAGTTAATAAACGTTGTTGAAAAAGAGTTGTCTCAGCTTCCAATTGGACTCCAAGAACATATATATAGGACTCGAATTCTCTCGAGAAAAATAGCAGAATCACACGGAGCGGAAACGGAAAAATGTGATTTGGGGGCATCGGCTCATGACATTGCCCGCCACTGGACTGAGAACAAGCTAATCACGGAAGCAAGAAGGCTAGGATTAGACATCACTGAGGTCGAGAACGATGAACCCCTCCTACTTCATGGACCGATAGGGGCACACTGGTTGCGTAACAAGCTGGATTGCAGTGATTTGGAGATTGTTTCTGCTGTGAATTATCACACGACTGGCAGGCCTGAGATGTCCCAAGTTGAAAAGATCGTTTTTATTGCAGACAAAATTGAGCCACAAAAAATAAAAAAATATCCTGAGCTTGGATCGATAATGGATATCGTCATGGATGACTTAGATGGAGCGATTCTTCGTTATCTCGCTCTACGAATTCGATCGATATTAGCGAATGAAGGAGTTGTGCACCCTAGGGCATTAGAGACTTGGAATTGGCTCATATTAAAGAGGAGTTCTTGTCAATAGGAGCGGCCCTTGTCAATTACGACAATTTCTGCTGTTATATTCTCGGAGTTAACCGTAAGTCGGGCCATAGTACAATCAACCATAAACGACTTATAACCTTGTCCGGGATTAACAAATAACACGCCTTCCANTTCTTTATTCAATGGTTCGTGGGTNTGGCCAAACAATANTACGTCGGGCTTCTTAGTGAAGTCTTTGAGCAATTCCTCAGGGGGGAATTCAGGGCCTCCCCATGCTGGATGGATGGCCGCGATTAGGATTCCTTCTACCTTTATTATCTCTGTGTAAGGAAGTGATTCGCGAAGTTCGACTGGATCTGAGTTTCCGTGAACTATAATGGGATGCTTTGATTCCCTCCGAAAACCGTCTACGACATCTTGTCTTACTATGTCGCCGCAATGAACAGAGATGTCAGAGTCTCTTACAGCTATACGCAATGCTGGATGGACATCTTCCCATCTATAGCAATGCGTGTCGGATATAACTGCGATCTTAGTAGGCATGATTTGGGTTTGATAACATATTTAAAAAAGTGGAGCTATTTGGGAGTGGTCACTTAAGATTCGAACTTCGCTTTTACTCTGTCTAGGATTGCATCCCCCACATCATATTTAGCCATGAGAGGTAGTTCTTCGATCGTGCCGTTCGAATGAATAATTACTACTTTATTCGTATCAACGGCGAATCCACTATCTGGTTTGGTTATGTCATTCGCTACTATAAAATCTAATCCTTTGGAGCTGACTTTTGAAATACCATTCTTAACCAAATCTTCACTTTCAGCGGCGAAGCCTACCTTTACAATTCCCTNACGTTTGACTCCTGCGATGATGTCCGGATTACGTGTTAACTCAACAGACCAAGTGTCGGCATCGCCCTTTTTAGCTTTTGATTTCAATACACTTGATGGTCTCCANTCAGAAACAGCTGCCGCCATTACTAAAGCATCACTGTTTTNACATTCACTCGTTATTACCGCCTTCATATCTAANGCATTCTCTATTTTCAAAATTTGAATTCCAGCTAGATCCGGTAACGCTGTAGGGGCCGTTACTAGGGTAACTGATGCTCCTCTGTCCCTTGCGGCCTCCGCGATCGCATACCCCATTTTCCCCGAAGAACGATTTCCGATAGTTCGAACTGGGTCAATAGCCTCTTGTGTTCCGCCAGCACTCACAACTATTTTCTTACCTTTGAGGTCCCCTTCCTTTCCGAGGACCGTTGAGATTATTCCAAGAAGATTTGGTATTTCTACCAGTCTTCCAGTGCCGAACAATCCCGAAGCTAGTCTTCCTTTTTCGGGTCCGGCGATGAATATGCCTCTGGAAACTAATTTAGATATGTTCTCCTGAGTTGCGGGATTTTGATACATGTTACCGTCCATTGCCGGCGCAACTACAATAGGGGATTTGGTGGCCAAAATTGTTGCACCAAGAGGGTCGTCAGAGATACCGTTTGCCATTTTACCTATGCTGTTAGCCGTAGCAGGGGCAACGACTACTATGTCTGCCTTTTCAGCGAGTGCGACATGGTTGANTGATAGTTCGGATTCGGAATCGAAAAGATCTGTAACAACCGGACGATGTGTAAGGCTCCTAAAAGCTAGAGGGGATATAAACTGATTAGCTGCACTCGTTAATATCGTGTCGACTNATGCGCCTGATTGTGTAAGCTTACTGGCGAGGTCGAGAGCTTTGTAGCAAGCTATGCTACCCGTGACCCCTAGAACTATTCTCTTTTCTGATAACGGACTGGTCATCCCTANATATTAATCCCTGTTTGTATTGAATCCGTGAACTATGTGCAAACCTTTCANTGTCAAATCTAGATCAACTACATCAAATATGCCAACCTCTTTCTCAACTACTGTGGCCAGGCCCCCAGTTGCGATAGTTTTTGCATTGTCTCCCAGCTCCGACTTAAATCGGCGAATCATACCTTTGACTAACTCTGAATAACCCAAAACNAGGCCAGATTGTATAGAATGCTGTGTGTTTTTCCCTATAGCTGTTTTAGGTGGAGACAACTCGACTCGCCGAAGTTGCGACGTCGCTCTGAAAAGAGCGTCACCCGAAACTCCCATGCCTGGAGCAATGGCCCCTCCTAGGTACTCACCTGCGGATGTAATTGCATCGAANACCGTNGCTGTTCCCAGNTCGACGATTATTGCAGGGCCACCATAAATATGCATGGCTGCTGACGCGTCTACGATGCGATCCGTTCCCACATCACGGGGGCTATCGTACATCACTTGTATCCCGGTTTTTGAGCCAGCATCTATGATTAACGGCGATACATTGAAGTATCTTTGGCAAAGGTTTTCGAATGTAGGTGTGAGCGGGGGCACAACGCTGCAAATAGCAACATCTGTAACGTGACCAAGGACCCTAGATTCATTTTCCAGAAGATGTTTGAGTTGCAATCCGTATTCGTCAGAAGTCCTGCTTGAGTCGGTAGATATCCTCCAGGTAGCTCTGAGAAGATTATCTTCGAATATACCAACCGTGATATTTGTATTTCCTATATCTACCGCAAGTAGCATATTGGGCGCCTTNACGGGTGAAGGACTATTTATTCTTGATCACAGAATTCTTGTCGCGAGACCAATTAGATCTAAGTAATTTNCTAGCATCTAACAGCTTGTCTAAAGTAGGGAAAATNGAGTCCCTTAGTCTTCTAAATCCAAGAATTTTTGCTGCCTCTCGGGCAGCTGATTGGCCAGATATACTCTCTTTNTCCCTATCCTCCCACGCTGAGTTCACTCTCGTTTCCCAATCCCCAGGCAGNGATCCAGAATCATCGCTGTCTGATTTATTGGGATTGCCTGTGGAAGAGTCTCCATTATTAAANGAACTAACTGTGGGTGAGGAGCGGATAATCCGCGGGGCTACTTTCGGAGCCCTTCCTATTTCGTTGGNGCGACTAANTCTTGACTGTCCATTAGAGTCGCTATTTTTTAGAGATACAGTAAAGTCAGTTCCTTCATGAAGGGTGACATCAATTTCTTCCCTAGACAGTAGAAATTCTCTAAATGATCTGTGACCTAGATCTCGGTAACTGAAGCTGGGATCTATTCTAGTCATTGTCTGGGCAAGTCTTGTGCCAAGTGCGTTGCCTTCATCATTCATTGTCGCCTCAACTGCTCGCGAAAGTAATTTTGCGACAGAGGCATTTTCAGTTGCAGCGTTGTTTCCGTNACTCGCAGATGCGGACGGCTTGTCAGTCGGGCCGCTTCTTTTGGCACTNGCTCCTTTTGCGAGATGTTGTCCCATCTCCGCTGCACCGAGAAATATATATCGGTCGCATGATTTGACCATCGTAGTCGATGTAACGGCCCGTCTACCTGCACCAATAACAGATTTGCCCGAGCCTCTAAGGTGATTTACCAAAGGCACAAAGTCACTGTCTGAGGACACAATTACAAATGTGTCAACNTGAGCGCTGTGCAAGAGTTCGACGGCATCTATAGTCAATTTAATGTCGCAGGAGTTCTTNCCTGCCCTGGTACCTCGATAGTTATGCACTGCTTCGACACCGAGTTCAATGAGATGCTCCTGTCCTTTCCTTTGTGATGACCAGTCTGCGTAGGCGCGTTTAACAATTATCCTGCCTAGGCCAGATAACTGCTCAACGAGGCTTTGCATTGAATCGATTCCAACATTTTCGTAGTCTATAAGAAGTGCGATGTTTGAGTCAGTCAAGAGAATATCCTGAGGGGTGTCGCCAAGATGGCTAACATGAATATTGGCTAATGTAAATTGCCCAATTTAGATCGGTTACCGAACGTGCTAACGTTCACTTACAAATTAGATTATACCATTAGGTGTTGTGTACCGTTAACACATAAGTAAGGATAATAGGGAACGAGACGTATTTTTCAAAGGAAAAAGGCTTATATGTGACTTTCCATTTCACCTGAAAATTATGGAGTCTGTCTGTGATTTTTTAGTCTTATTGATCCCGAGTTTGAAGGTGGTGATTTCCTGATGCTATACTGCTTATTCGAGCAACTATGTTAACCGGGATATGTCAGATATTGGCTTTCGACCAGCTTAAGCAGGATGTATCTTTATACGGTAAAAAGGTGGCCGATGCAAAAGAAACTGGTGAAGCATCCATCATATACTCCGACCCAACCCTCTGGTGTTGGAAGTTGATTCTTTTGCTGAAAAATTTCAAATGAAACAATGAAGTTAACAATAAGGACATTATCCAACTGAGGGAGGAATAACTTGGCTACTCAGACTAAATCTATGGCTCTGACACCCTATCAAGTCAGCCGTTACAGCAGACACATAATCATGCCCCAAGTGGGAAGTGTTGGTCAGAGAAAGCTTTTGGATGCCAAGGTCCTTATGGTGGGAGCAGGGGGTCTTGGGTCTCCTATTTCAATATACCTCACACTCGCCGGAGTGGGAACTGTCGGGTTAGTCGACTTCGACGATGTAGATGTCACAAATCTGCAGAGACAGATTCTGCATTTCAATGAAGATATTGGTCGACCGAAGGTAGAATCAGCGGTTGAAACTCTTAAGGCTTATAATCCCGATACTGTAATTAATATTCATGAAGAGCCTATCTCTTCAGTAAACGCTATGGAAATAATGAAAGGCTACGACATTATTGTTAATGGAGCGGATAATTTTCCTACAAGATATCTAGTTAATGACGCGGCTTATCTTTCTGAGAAACCCTTGGTGGACGGGAGTATTCTTCTGTTCGATGGTCAGGCAACCACATACATACCAGGCCAAGGTTGCTATCGTTGCCTTTTTCCTTCTCCACCTCCTCCAGGAGAAGTACCTAGTTGTGCGGAAGCTGGTGTTTTAGGGATGTTGCCAGGCATGGTAGGCACCATTCAGGCAACAGAGGTTGTCAAACTAATTCTGGGTGTGGGGGATTCATTGTCAGGAAGATTGCTTTTAATCGATGCGCTAAGCATGGATTTTCGAACCGTTAAGATACGAAGAAACCCCAATTGCCCGCTGTGCGGCGAAGAGCCTTCCGTCACGGAACTTATCGACTACGTAGCTTTCTGTGGTGGAGCCCCTCTCACCGGCTAGATTCATATAATTTAGGGAAACCTCAATGACACCGCCCGGATTCTCTAGTTATTTGACACCCAGGGATACCTAAGTAATTAGACAATGGATTGGAATCAAGAGATAACTAACTTGACAGGAGATCCTTTAAGCGGAGATTTTCTTGGAGAGTTTTATTCAATTGGTTCTCAAGATCCTCGATTTTTTCTAATAGATTCATAACAACCTCAGCACCCGCCAAATTTAATCCTAGGTCATCAGTTAAATTTCGTATCCGTCTCACTCGGTCTATATCACTGTTGGAATACACTCGCTGATTTCCCTCAGTTCTCCCTGGGCTAAGTAATCCCAAGCTCTCGTAATAACGAAGTGTCTGCGTGCGCAGGCCCAGTACCTTGGCGGCCACGCTTATTACAAAAACTGGTTCCTCATAAGAAAATTCGACTTTACCTGTCATGTTGTTGATAGTTCCTATTTATAAATAAGTCTCATATTTTTGAATACCTTTCGTTCCTCCTCTGTGATGTGCTCTGGAATCATTGGTCTGAGTACAGCAAATAAATCCCCGAACCGCTCTGGATGTTTTAAGTGAGGCATTCCTTTTCCCGATAATCTAAATTTTTGACCATTTTGGCTACATTCTGGAATCTTCAAAGCGACTGTTGTGGACATCGTCGGAACTTGAATTTCTCCTCCAAGAACAGCATCGGTAAAAGGAACCATTACATCTGTATAAAGATCATTACCGATGCGTTGAAAAATGTTCTCGGATTTCACTTCTACATCTATTTTTATCTCCACGCCACCGCCAGGTCTAACAGTAACGATAGAACCATTATCAACTCCAGGTGGAACTGATACCTCTATTCGTCGCTGGCGGGAACCGTCTTTGAAGGCGATGTTTTTGCTGGTACCTAAGTAAGCTTGTTTCAAAGTTATATCAAACTTCGTATGAACAGTGTTTTGGTGCGACCCCTGGAATCGAGGTTCCCCTGCGAAACCACCAAGTAAGTCGCCTAGATCTTCCATTCGGAAACTGTTGTTTCTGCCCGGACCGTTTCCAAACCCTCCGAACGGATTGCCGGGAAACGGGTTTCCAGATGTTGATCCTTTTTGTGCCTGGTCCCATTGCTTCCAGTTTTCACCGAAGCGATCGTATTTTTTACGGCTGTTCTCATCCGCTAATACTTCGTAAGCCTCAGTTATGGTTTTGAACTTCTCTTCCGCATTTGCATCTCCGGAATTAAGGTCTGGATGGTACTTGCGAGCTAGAGCACGATAGGCTTTTTTTATATCGTCAGAGTTGGAATTCCGGCTAATGCCGAGTGTCTTGTATAAATCACTCATATTTACTTGTACCTAATATATTGATATGGAGAGTCTAACAGAGATATATAAANATACTAAAATAAAGTTATTGTAAACACTTTATATAAANGCTTAAAGCATACATAACAGGTACACGTGGAGGCATGGTAGCGGCTGATATACTCTGACAACGATTAATAAGTGGGGAGCTACTTTCTTTTGAAGATTTATACTAAAACTGGTGATGAGGGTAAAACGGATTTATTCTTTGGAGGAAGAGTTTCAAAGAATGATTTAAGGTGTGAAGCATATGGTGAGACAGATAGTTCAGTCTCTGCCATGGGACTGGCAAGAGCACTTTGTGCAGATCCTAAAGTCAAATTAATTCTTCGAGACCTTCAGAACCAACTCTTCACGATCGGTGCTGAACTGGCAACGCTGCCTGAAAATTATTCCAAAATGAAGGAGCATTATAGGACCACATCTCCTGAAACAGTGAAGGCTCTGGAGAGAACAATAGATGAGTTGGAATCGAAAGTGGACCTACCACCGAGCTTTATCATTCCCGGTGCGTCCCCAGGTTCTGCCGCGTTGGATCTGGCAAGATCCAATCTTAGGTCTGCAGAAAGACGGATAATAGATCTTGATGGCGAGGGCATTCTTGTTAATAAAGAGATTCTCTCATATATAAACCGACTATCTGACCTGCTGTTCATGCTTGCACGTTACGAGGACAGAGCCCTNCCAACTGAAGTTATAACAGGTCAGAAAATAGAAGACGTTAATGACTGAAATTCTAGCGGATAGGCCTCTAATTGCAATAATTGATTACCAAGCGGGTAATTTAAGAAGTGTCCAGAAGGCTCTAGAAACATTTGGTGCTAACGCTGTTATTTCATCGGATGCNTCGTTTATTTCTGCTGCCGATGCCGTAGTGTTTCCGGGCCAAGGCGCCTGTGATAGCTCTATGCGAAATCTAAAAGAGGGCGGGTTGGATTCAGTCGTAATCTCGGCCATTGCAGCAGGGATACCTTACCTGGGAATATGCCTCGGGTTGCAACTNTTGCTGGAAGAATCTGAAGAAGGTGAAGAGCCCTGCCTNGGAATAATNAAAGGCAAAGTTGAAAAGCTCCCCAANGGACTGAAAATCCCTCATATGGGATGGAATGATGTTTCGTTCAGTTCTGATCACCCCGTGTTCAATGGAATACCNAATAGATCATATTTTTATTTCGTACACAGTTATGNCGCCTGCCCCACAGATAAAGGTGTTGTAGCTGGAACTACCATGTATGGTAAAGAATTCTGTAGCGCAGTAGCATTTGACAATGTTATAGCTGTGCAGTTTCACCCTGAAAAAAGCGGGGAGATAGGGCTAAATATTTACAGGAATTTTATAGGTTTTGTGAACGCCTATTTAAAGCCATGAAGTTGATTTAAGTTTGTATTGATGGAAATTATTCCTGCTATAGACATTCTCGGCGGAAAATGCGTGCGGCTGTTTCAAGGTGACTTTGACAAGGAGACGGTCTTTGCTGACGACCCTGTTGATATGGCCCTTCGATGGGAATCAGAAGGTGCCTCATACTTACACATAGTAGACTTGGATGGAGCAAAGGGGGGAAAGATAGCCAACAGTCAAGCTATTGAAAGAATCAGAAATTCCACAAATNCGAGAATTCAAGTTGGAGGCGGTATAAGATCAGTTGANTCTGCCAAACGTTATGCTGATATAGGGGTTGACAGGCTGATTATTGGAACTGCCGCGGTAGAATNCCCAGGGATTGTGTCCTCCATAATAAACGTTTATGGGTCATCTTCTGTAATCATAAGCGTCGATGCTCGGGATGGTATCGTTGAACTCGACGGTTGGACGCGTCGAAGTGAAGTTTCAGCTAAATCACTGGTCCAAGAAATGATGGGTTACGGAGTTATACGTTGCATGTACACGGACATTACCAGGGATGGTACATTGACTGAGCCTAACTACAATGCAATTGAAGATCTCGTGAAATTCGCCGAAATCAGTGTTTTAGCTGCTGGTGGTATTTCTACGGTGGAAAGTCTGCTGACGTTAGATAAGATTGGTGTCGAGGCTGCAATTGTAGGAAGGGCGATCTACACTGGAGATCTGGATCTACGGTCTGCATTGCATGCGATANAATGACAAGTCATAAGATTACNGGGATGGTTCANTAATGCCTTCGACAACCACAACGAAAAACGATCGACAAATACGNCCCGAGCCTGGTGACTTGGATATTTACCACATTATGTCATTGCTTCCGGCTATGCCTTACCATGAAATCGCGGATGTTTACTGCGGCGAAGGCACACTTTCCGTACCGCTGGGGAAGCTTGTTTATAGAGGTAAGGTGACCGCACTTGATACTGTGAAAAAGAATCTCACGGCAACAAGGAGACAGCTCAAAAATATTCGGCTGACTAATGTTAAAGCTTCACATATTTCCGATGAGNCAGTGTTGCCTCTAAAGGACGAGAGTATTGATGGTGCCATGGCTTCATTTTTTGTACAGTCTTCTGCCAAACCAGAAAGAACGCTTGAAGAGATATCGAGATCACTCAAAAAGGGTGGCTGGCTTGCTCTTATTGAATGGCATAAAAACTTTGAGGAATCNGGACCGCCTCTAANTAAAAGGATCACGCCAGAAAAATGCNGGACCATGGCAGAGAAAATTGGATTTCGGTTTTATATGCGTCACGATCTTTCCGANATGGCATATATGCTGTTGTTGAGAAAGTAGGACTGATTTACAAGTAGTTACAAGCCAATGTTGACCAAGAGAATTATTCCTTGCCTAGACGTGGACCGAGGCCGTGTCGTTAAGGGAATAAGTTTCGTAAACATACGGGATGCAGGCGATCCAGCAGAACTTGCTTCTAGGTACAACGAAGAGGGTGCTGACGAACTAGTTATTCTTGATATCACAGCCTCTTCAGATGCTCGAGATACCATGGTTAGCGTGGTGGAAGATGTATCAGATCGGGTATTTATACCACTNACAGTAGGTGGAGGGATTCGAAACATAGCNAACGTNAGAAAAATGTTGGAAGCTGGTGCAGACAAAGTGTCCCTTAACACAGCTGCTCTTAGTGAGCCCTCGGTGATAGATGACGCTTCTTCGAAATTTGGAACTCAATGCATAGTAGTTGCTATTGATGCAAGAAGAATCCGANGGGAACGATCTTTACATTCTGATCCCAATTATAAACAAAAAGATGTTTTGATAGATACTAATTCAAGGTGGGAAGTCTTTACTCATGGTGGAAGAAAACCNACTGGAATTGATGCAATAAGATGGGCAAAAAAAGTATCTGATCTGGGAGCAGGTGAAATTCTCTTAACCAGTATGGATGAGGATGGACATGAGGATGGATACGATTTGGAACTAATTCGTATGGTTTCGGAATCCGTCAATGTTCCAGTCATAGCAAGTGGAGGGGCAGGTAACCTCAGACACCTTCAAGAGGCGTTTGACACAGCGAAAGCTGACGCAGTGCTTGCTGCTAGCATATTTCATTTTGGTACCTACAGCATTGCTGAGGCCAAGAAATACTTGGCTTCGAAAGGTATTCCAATTAGACCTATGCCTAAATAACGGAGGAATCCTTGAATACTATAAAGTTAGATTCTAGAGGTCTTGTAACTGCTATTGCCCAGCATGCTGAGACTGGTGAAGTGCTCATGCTTGGATACATGAATGAAGAATCGATAAAGAGAACATTGGACACTGGAAACGTTTGGTTCTTCAGTAGAAGTAGATCCGAACTTTGGCACAAAGGATCTACTTCGGGCAACTATCTCAGATTACAATCGGCCGTTTTAGATTGTGATGGAGATGCAATACTACTTAGGGTTTTACCAGATGGCCCAGCGTGTCATACAGGGTCAGAAACTTGTTTTCAGCATGAAGTCACAAATCAAAGCAAATTTGAATATTCAAAGAATGGGTCCTCAGTTATAGATGAGTTGTTTTCTGTCATACTTCGCCGTAAGCTCGAGCCTAGTTCTAGTAGTTATACAAGCACGTTACTTGAAGGAGATGTAGATCGAGTAGCCCAGAAGGTTATCGAGGAGGCGGGGGAGGCCGCCATTGCAGGCGTCACCTCTAGGAACGATGATCTTGCAGAGGAGTTAGGAGATTTGATCTACCATTCGCTGGTCTTGCTAGCCGCGAACGATATGACCCCGGAGCATGTTTGGAAAGTTCTTCAGGCTCGCAGGGATGGCTAGGGTTTCAATGGAGCACCTTCGGCGTCTGCCTCTATTGCTCCTGTCATTGCTGCAATTGCCACTTCTATCTGGCTATCATCAGGCTGTTTCGTGGTTAATGCTTGAAGCCAAATACTAGGCAATGTTATTAACCTCACTGCTATATTGTCCGCATATTGACCACTGGCACGGATAATTTCATAACTGAAAGATGCGATTAGGGGTAAGAAAATAATCCTTGATGTGATTAACCACCAAAGCGGATCTCTGGGAATTAGGCTGAAAATTAATATGGCGACCAACATTACCGTTAATAAAAAAGCAGTCCCGCACCTCGGATGAGCTGTAGGATATTTCCTTATCGCGCTTGGTATCAAAGGGTCACCCATTTCCCTGGCGTGTACGGTCATGTGCTCCGCACCATGATACATATAAACACGTCGAATATCTGACATGAATCCGATTGAGACTATATATATAAAGAATATTGTTAGACGAATCAAACCCTCAGCTACGTTACTAATGATATGTGACTCTCCGACCGCTTCGAACGGTTTGCTCGCAATAACGGGAAGCAGAAAAAATAGCCCTATAGCTATTGCAACAGAGAAGGTGATCATTGAACCGATCGACCATTTGCTAAGCTCTTGTTCCTCTTCCTCCTCAGTGGCGATGCTTGCCGAATATGCGAGGGAATCCATGCCTAGATAAAGGGTTTCTGAGAGAGCGAGAACGCCCCTAATCAGTGGCATTCGTCGGAATCGGCCTGTGAAGGCGTTATTAATCGGCTTATTTCGTGTCCGAATTTGCCCTGAAGGAGTGCGCACAGAAACTGTTACATTTCTCTCGCCTCTGATCATAACTCCTTCAAGAACCGCTTGGCCTCCATATGTCGTTTGAGATTTGCTCATATATCTTACAAGACACAAAAAAAGGTGAGAATTTTCTCACCTTTTCTGTGTTATCACTTCATTTAAATCTTATTCTAGGTTGAATCGCCTCTTCAGGCGCTCCACGCGCCCTTCTGTGTCTACTATACGCTGCTCACCTGTGAAAAACGGATGGCAATTTGAACAGATTTCTACTCTTAATTCAGCTTTAGTCGCGCCTGTTATAAAGGTGTGTCCGCATGAGCATACGACCTTAGCTTCTGGGTGGTAAATTGGATGTATATCTGTTTTCATAATTTATACCGAATCAGGATAAACGCTCGCGTGCTTTTTCCCACCCGCAAAGTGCTCATATTTAACCTTCCCATCTATGAGTGAAAACAATGTATGGTCCCTGCCGAGCCCTACGTTATTACCAGCGTGAATTCTTGTTCCTCGCTGTCTTACCAGTATGGACCCGGCAGTTACAAATTCTGTATCGTGCCTTTTAACACCCAGTCGCTTAGATTGACTGTCGCGACCGTTTCTTGTGCTTCCGCCACCTTTTTTATGTGCCATTAGTCTTCACTTTACGATTCTATGATTCGTAGTTTACGATGTTATCTCTGTGACTCTTAGGTCCGTATACTGCTGTCTGTGACCTTTCTTCTTTCGGTAACGGGTCTTTGCCTTGTATTTGAAAACTATTATCTTCTTATCTTTTCCTTGACCGACCACTTCTGCCGTCACGGAGGCACCGCTAACGACCGGGTTACCAATCGAAACTTCTCCGTCTATCGACGTCATCCTGACATCATCCAGAGTAACCGTATCTCCCTGATCACCCGGAAGTTTCTCGACCCTTATAGTCTCCCCAGTCTTGACGCGGTATTGTTTGCCGCCCGTATGTACTATTGCGAAATCCGACACCGTAGTCACCTTCCAAGCGACTATTTTACTGCTGGTTATCTAACCTAGTCAATTATTTTGTGATCCAATGATTATTAATTGAAAACCTTTTCCGGGCGCCATTCACTTGAGGCGAAGTCATGTCTCATAACTGCCACAAGATGCCCATCAGGACTATATGCTCTCGCCATTCCTGAGTCTTCGTGCGGATTCTTGTCGGCTAGGGCTGAGATGCGGCGACCGTCCTGTACTAATTGAGTCTCTAATTCCGTAAGGTCAAGGCGCTGGGCTTCTTCGATGCAGATACCGGGTTCCTGGAGTATTTCAAAGCTCCTGCCTTCCTCAAACGCCAGCAAAACCTTATTAAGTTTCGTAGATTGTTCGATTCGGAAGGGACCGGATGATAATCGGCGAAGACTTTTCAAAAATGCTCCGCATCCCAATATTTGTCCCAGATCATCTGCAAAAGTACGTACATAAAACCCTTTCCCACATTCAATTATGATTTTTAAGACGGGCGGTTCGAACTCGATAAAAGAGAGATTGTGTATTGATACTTTCCTAGGTTCGCGATGGACAATTACTCCATTTCGAGCTAGTTCATACAATCGCTTCCCTTTAATTTTTATTGCACTGTACATTGGTGGCGTCTGCATTATCTCGCCTTGAAAGTTCGATAAGGCATCAGTAATGTTTTCTTGGGTTATTTCGCTTGGGTCGCAATATTCCGTGACGATCCCTTCGGAGTCATATGTGTTTGTCCGGGTTCCAAGCTTAATTGTTGCGATATAACTTTTGTTTCCATCCAGCAGATATTCAAGTAGTCTTGTTGCGGCACCCACTGCGACTGGAATCACACCAGTTGCTCTAGGGTCTAAAGTACCTCCGTGACCGATCCTGCGTAATCCTGAAGCCTTTCGGATTTTTCTTACAACATCCATTGATGTGATGTCGGTTGGCTTGTCAACATTGATTATCCCAATACTCATGGAAGGTTCTGATGTGGTGTGCATTTGAGATGTTCTATTTAATGAGAAATTGATTGTGCCCTTCAACTGGTTCCGTTGGGTACGAACCTTGTCTTTTTGAGATTGAATCAATCAATTCAGAAATCTTTTCAGCCCTATCTAAAGAGTCGTCTAGAACAAATGTTATTCTAGGGATTGAGCGAATGTCTAAACTTCTTCGGAGAACCCTGTGAATGAAACCGGTCGCCGAATTTAAACCTTTTATTGTTTTTCGTTTTTCAGAAGGCTCACCCATTACTGATACGTACACTGTGGCAGTTTGAAGATTTCGAGAGGTTTCAACAGAGACTATGGAGGTTAGTTTTGCTAACCTGGGGTCTTTTACCTCATCATGAACTACCCTACTAATCTCTTTCTTTAGTAGGGAATTGACGCTGTCCATCCTGTCATACATAAGGCAATTCCGAGATATCTTAGCGAGCGAAGTATCGGGTTTAAGGGTATTCGATATAGAATCCAGTTATTGAACTCTCTGTTCTGAATATGCTTCAAGAATGTCATCTTCTTCAAAGTCATTGAAGCCTTCAACCGTCAGGCCTCCTTCAAACCCTGTAGCGACCTCCCGCACATCGTTCTTGAAATGTTTCAGATTAGAAACAGATCCTACGAACATCTCCTCGCCAGCCCTCAAAACATGAATAGTCGAGTCTCGTGTAATTTTCCCGTCGTTTACATAGATACCCGCAACTTTTGAACGCCTACCCAGGTTGAAAACGGTTCTTACTGCAGCCCTTCCTATGTAGACGTCTTCATAAGTCGGTTCCAATAATCCTTCAAGGGCTTTGTTAATGTCATCAATCAGATGATAAATGACTTTGTAATGTCGGATCTCAATACTCTCTTGATTGGCCAAAGACTGAGCACCGCCTTCTGGAAAGCTATTGAATCCGATTATCACAGCGTCCGAGGCGACTGCGAGCAGTATGTCTCTCTCAGTGATTCCTCCACTTGCTATATGAATTATGTTGACGCGGGTATCTTGAGAATTCAGGTTGTCTAAAGCGTGCTTAACAGCATCTATGCTGCCTTGNACATCNGTTTTAATTATCAAGTCTACCTGTCTGATTTTTCCGGCTGCGCCCCGCGAATGAGCATCTTGGAGTGTGATAGCCTCTCGGCTATTTTGAACCTGTAGCTCCTCTACCATCTTTNTAGCATCGCGATCGTTTTTTGCAGTATTAACAATTGCGCCTGCTTCGGGAACTTCGTTTACTCCCATCACTTCTATGGGTGATGAAGGACCAGCTTCTTTAATACGTTGTCCTTTATCGTTGAACATCGCTTTAATACGACCATAGGCTTCACCCATCACAACTGTGTCACCTTGATGAAGTGTTCCCGTTTGCACTAGCACAGTTGCAAGAGTCCCTCGGCTTCTCTCCTTCCTTGCTTCCACCACTACACCACGGGCGTTCCTGTCTGGGTTGGCCTTGAGTTCACTTATCTCTGCAACAACCTGGATNTTTGCCAGTAGGTCAGATATCCCCTCTCCAGTTATTCCAGACAGAGGGACTGCTATTACATCTCCTCCCCATGNTTCGACGAGAAGTTCTTGCTCNGATAACTGCCTATAAACGTTCTCCACGTTTGCGTTAGGTACATCTATTTTNGTCAATGCAACGATAATAGGGACGTCAGCTGCTCTTGCATGATCAATTGCTTCTATCGTTTGAGGCATTACGCCGTCATCTGCNGCCACTACAAGGATGGCGATATCTGTTACTTGAGCACCTCGTGCTCTCATCGCTGTAAACGCTTCGTGCCCGGGAGTGTCTAGGAAAGTTATTGGCATGTTACCGTGCTCAATCTGATANGCAGCAATGTGTTGAGTGATTCCTCCCGCTTCAGCGTCCACCACATTTGTTTTTCTTATCCTGTCCAGTAAGGTAGTTTTGCCGTGATCTACATGACCTAAAATCGTAACAACCGGCGGACGACTGATCAGTGAATCTGGGTCTTCGCCCTCTACTCCTATGGTTANNGAAACAGCTTCTGAGGAATCGTTCTCCATTTCGTTGGCCTGAAAACCAAAAAGCTGCACGACGATAGAAGCGATATCACGTTCTATAACGTCATTAACGGCAAACATATATCCGCCTCGCATGAGACCTTTCACAACCTCAACCGAGTTTACATCCATCATGTCCGCAAGGTCACTAACCATGATGACGGATGGTATGTCGAGTTTATCTGAAGTGTGGGCTTGATTTACTTCTGATGGTTGGCTCGTCATTTATCGTTTAAATATCCTTAATTTCCTATTGATTCAAATTCTCTAGTTTTTCTACGAAGCGTAGCCATGAGGGATCGGTTATCGTGGTACGTAAAGTGGATTCTATTCGTTTTCTCTTGAGAGATCCCCTTGGACATGAGCGATCTTTGCACAGATAAGTGCCTCTTCCTGGCATTATCCCTAGTAAGTCAAACTGAAGCTCCTGTGACTTATTTGAGACTAACCTATAGAGACTGCTTTTATCGCCTTTTTTACCGCAGGCCCAGCACGTCCTTTGTGGGACTTCTTTAGGCTTTACCACGAACTTTACTTTGAATTCAACGGCGCCTTCTGGCGGGCTTAGAGCGGCGGTTCCGATTGTTGGCTTGTGAAGGGCTCTTTTTCCCTCTTCTGGCAGTGACACCTCCTCTGAGATCTTCGATGTCCTCTGCGAAGCGAATCACTCCGCCTGATTGAGAGGCTCCAGTACCGGCGNGATGAATCGACCATATATCTTCAGGGACCTTGCTTAGATCNGAACCAAACGANTCTTCTTCTTCTTCTTCTTNTTCTTCTTCTCCTTCCATTAGNAGAAGTTCTTCTTCAGCAGTTAATTCATCTNCGGATTGTGATTGTTCTTCCTGGTTTANACTTGNCNCTTGANTTTCCTCTAACGCGATGAGTGCTGCTAATTGAGCTTCTTCATCTACTTCAGGTANGGAAGCATCAGGGGCTAACGGGTGTTNGNCCGCGATTTCCACTGNACTNGCACTATCTATAAAGTCNGCGACAGCTTNGATAAGGCTTTTATCATCGAGTGACGGNGGCGGTCCANGTTCTTCTTNAANTACAGGNTTTGCTGCTACGTCGGGTTGAGTTGCTGNAGGCATCTTGGATAAATCCACATCCAAGTCACTTTTTATATCGACCTTCCAACCAGCCAATTTTGCNGCTAACCTTGCGTTTTGGCCNTCTTTGCCTATCGCGAGGGATAGATGTCTNTCTGGNACNATTGCNATAGCATTGCCTTCCTCTTNGTTTATGACAACCCGGTGTACCTGAGATGGGCTTAATGCGTTNGCGATAAACCTATTCGGATCTTTGCTCCATTCGAGAATATCTATCTTTTCGCCTTGAAGTTCGTTAACAATACTTTGAATTCGAACGCCNCGNAGGCCAACGCATGATCCTACTGGNTCAACACCATCTTGGCGGGCTCTAACCGCGACCTTGCTNCGGGAACCGCTTTCACGTGCTATNCCTACAATCTCTACNGCACCATTAAAAATCTCTGGCACTTCTTGCTCAAAGAGACGCCGAAGTAAAAGCTCGTCAGTTCTTGAAACAATAAGCTCCGGTCCTTTTGCCGATTCTTTATCTATNGATTGAAGTAATACCTTTACTTTTGAACCTTGCCTGTATCTCTCAGAAGTAACTTGTTGGCTTATTGGTAGGATAGCTTCAGTTCTGCCAGTGTCTACAATGATTTTCGTNGGCTCAATTCGTTGAATNGTCACAGTTATGATTTCGCCTTCGCGTCCTTCATACTCTGCTAATACAATCTCTCTTTCTGCNTCACGAAGGCGTTGCAACACCACTTGTTTTGCCGTCTGAGCTGCGATACGACCTGCACTGTTGGGTATCTCTTCAGTTGCGATCGTGTCTCCTACCGCAGAGTTAGTTCTAAACTTGGCTTGAGCTTCGTCCATACTAATTTCTTGCAGAGGATCGGTAACTACATCGACTACCGTCTTAATGATATCTACACGGATATCTCCTGATCCCGGATCAAGACGGACAGATATGTTTCTACCCTCGGTCACGCTATCTTTCTTAAAAGCGGATACTAGAGCCGCTTCGATGGCAGACATGACTTTATCTCGAGGCAAGTTTCGCTCGGCAGCAAGTTGGGTTAAAGCGACTAAGAAATCACTCTTCAATTTGTGCCACCTCCCGCAATTAATATCCCGTTATAACAAAGAAAGTGGGGAAGTCCCACTTTCAAAGGCAATATACACATATTCAGACCCTCGAAGTATAGCATTCAGCCCACTCTGAAACAACTGGAATTCTAGTAACAGAAACATGCCTGTAAGATAGACTTTAAAATTGGCTAAGCAATGAATCACACAGTACGCCCACTGGTGCATTGGCTAAATTTGAAGGATCGAAAATTCAGAGATAATCTATCATCACGCTCATCAGCCATGTCACATAGAACGTCAGTCAAAATCCTATCTTTACTATTAATAGCTTCTATTGCCTTATTTGGATGCGATTTAAAAGCACAAGATGATAAACTCCTGATTTTCGTCGCAGCGAGTCTGACGAACGTTGTCTTAGAGACAAAGAACGCATTTGAAGAGCAGTCTGGGGCAGAGTTAATTTTTAATATCGCGGGCTCTCAAACCTTGGCTGGTGAAATCGCACACGGCGCGCCGGCAGATGTATTCATATCGGCAGGACCAAAACCNATGAGTTTTCTCGTTGAGCGTAATAAAGTAGATTCGCATTCTGTCAGAGGTATTGCTGGAAACCTACTTGTTATTGCGGTTTCTTCTGAAGGAGATTATGAGGAACTTCGATCTATAGAACAGTTGGCTACCATGAAAAGAGTGGCGATCGCAGATCCCGAGTTAGCCCCAGCAGGCAGATACGCCAAGGAATCTTTAACGACTATTGGTTTGTGGGAAAAAATATACTCCACCCTTATATATGCTGCTGATGTCAGAGCAGCGTTGGCGTATGTGCAGACTGGTAACGTCGACGCGGCTATCGTATACAGCACGGATTTGGCAGTGGCTGAGGGTGTTTTGGAAAAAAACATAATCCCCGAATCATCATATTCCAAAGTTACATATCCTGGCGCTATAGTGGTTGGCTCAAACAAGAAAGCTCTTGCCGAAGACTATTTTAGCTTTCTCCATAGCGAACAAGTAGCGAGCATTTTTAAAAAGCATGGCTTCTTAACGGTGGACTCGACAAATTGATGGCCGTTCTCTAATGATTGTTGATATCACTCTCCTCACACTGAAAGTGGCGTTTGTGGCAACCTTAGTGAACTTTCCATTAGCCCTATATGTGGGATGGCTACTAGGCCGCAAGAATATCAAGGGGACCTTATTCCTAGAGGTGCTTGTTACCCTGCCACTTGCTCTCCCCCCAGTGGTTATTGGTTACGGATTGCTGCTTGCTTTTGGAGATAGGGGTCCGATAGGGGCATTCTTGGAAAAAGCATTCGGCATGGATATTATTTTTACATGGGTTGCAGCCTCTTTGGCTGCGGCAATCGTTTCTTTTCCACTAATGGTCCGCTCAATAATAGTGGCAATGGCGAATGTAGATGAGAAATTAGAGCGTTCTGCAAGGGTATTGGGAGCGAGTCCAATTAGAACATTCGTCACGGTAACATTACCACTCTCTTACCAAGGCATAGTTGCGGGCGTACTTTTGGGATTTGTCCGCGCTTTGAGTGAGTTTGGAGCGACCATAATCGTGGCGGGTAATATTCCTGGAAGGACGCAAACTATTCCCCTCGCTCTTTTCGCGAAAGTGCAGTTAGGCGAAAACGGAAAAGCCTTTGAACTTGTTGCGGTTTCTATTTTATTGGCCGTAATTTCCCTTGGAGTTCATAACTTCTTGCTAGCCCGTTCAGGTAACCGGAGAATTATTTGAACTCGGGAGAATCAGAGCTCAAGGTCAATCTCAGGCTAAAGCGAGGTAATTTCCAATTGTGTTGTAACGCACAATTACCTGGGGGTGTGACAGCTGTGTACGGCCCTTCTGGGAGCGGGAAGACAACTCTTCTCAACTGTGTAGCGGGTTTCACTGTTCCAGATGATGGAGAAATAAGGATATCTGGGACCACATTCTATTCAGGTAGTTCACATATAAATCTGGCTCCTGAAAAAAGGAGGGTTGGTTATGTACTCCAGGAATCAGGCCTTTTCCCTCATTTATCGGTCGAGAAAAATATTGAATACGGTTTTAACCTGACGCCGAAAAACCTAAGAAAGTACACACCACGACAGTTAATAGAAATGATGGATATCACTCATCTCTCCCACAGAGATACAAAAACTCTCTCTGGAGGAGAACGGCAGAGGGTTGCTCTCTCAAGGTCACTGGCATCAGCCCCGCAATTATTGCTTTTAGACGAGCCCCTAGCATCAATAGATGCTCCCTCAAGAGGATTTATTATTCAAAAATTGAAGATGATTTCTGATGAAATGAGAATTCCAGTGCTGTACGTGTCTCATTCTTTGTCTGAAGTNATTGCTATAGCAGATCANGTGCTAGTTCTTTCTGAGGGTTCGGTTGCGGCAGAGGGTTCGCCGAATATCCTNCTAGGGCATCCTGATGTTAAAAAGCTGTCTGATTTCAACGCNTTTGAAAATTTTCTGGAAGGTATTGTNATATCNGAGGACTCAGAAAATNACATTACTGCGGTTGNAGTCGGCGACGCAAACTTTCTCGTATCGCATACAGGTTCCAGTATTGGAAGCAAAATTATTCTTTCTATTAGGGCATCTGATGTTATTCTGAGCGGAGAAATCCCTTCGTCACTCAGTGCTAGAAATGTGATAAAAGCAACCGTCTCTGANNTCCATTTCTCTGAAAACGCCGTATTGGTAGAATGCGACTTCGGGGAAAAGATGTTGGTGGAAATAACGCGGCAAGCACAGCATCAACTAGACATAAATANAACCAGTTTGATTTATCTTATTGTTAAGGCTAGCAGCATAATGACTTTGGATAAATAGGATTGCNGAATCAATTGAACTGGAAACGACTTAGATTAAAAGAATTCCTTCTTTCTTAACTATCTTGCCTTGAGACACAATAGTGTCTACGCTGTGAAGTAATTTTATATCTGCTGAAGGATCCCCATCTATTATCAACACGTCTGCAGATTTACTTTCTGATAGTGTTCCAATTTCAGCTTCCATGCCTAAGCAATCAGCAGAAGTTTTCGTCGAACAGATGATTGCTTCGATTGGGCTGATTCCCATTTCCTCCACCATAACCTGAGGTATATAAGCGAAATCATCAAAATTTGCGTTGGTCATTCCAGAATCCATGCCAGTAACAAANTTCACTCCACGGTCCCACATGTCGCGNAGAATTTCGAACCTTCTACCCGGGTCGCTTGCTGGACCTGGACCTGGTACCGGAATTCTTCCTCTCATACGGTTAAGATGAGATAGTGCCAGAGTCGGGTCTATGTATATCCCCTTTTCTGCCATTTCGTCAGCAATATCGGTGTCATAGTCGTACATATTTTCAGGNTCCTCTGCCAGCCAGGAGCAATGGATAAGGTTATGGACCCCAGCTTTCACACAATTGACGACACCTTTGGCAGCATGGCAATGAGCAGCAACCTTCAGGCCTAGGCGTTCCGCGTCTTCAACTGCACCCCGTAAGACTTCTGAGCTGTATTGAGGGGCCCTGACATTTGTNCCTGGGGTAAACCCCCCTCCAGTGGACATAATTTTTATATGGTCGGCTCCCAGTTTGAATTGTTGTCTTATGGCTTGGACGACTTCATGTGAGGTGTTAGCTTCTGTACCGAACATGTTGCAGTGGCCTCCTGTAGTAGTGATAGGAGTGCCTGCAACCAAAAACCGAGGTCCTGGAATGATNCCGTCCTGGATGCCTTTTCTTAGAGGGAAGACGACTTCATTGCGGCTGCCTAAGTCTCTCATAGTGGTAACACCTGATGATAGCGCGCTTCTGACTGCTTGAGTTCCTCTCATCAGGAAAGTCTCGTTGCTCTCGGTAGTTATGTGTGTGTAAGCGTCAGTGTGCGCGCTACAGTGAATATGTGAATGCATCTCTATGAAACCGGGCATCAACGTTCCATTCGGCTTATGGATTATTTCGGCTCCAGATATATCACTCTCCAGTAATTCGCTTTGTTTGCAGACTTTGGAAATTCGGTCGCCTTCAATAACNACCGCGCCTTCTGANACGGCAGTTGTTCCTGTGCCGTCTATCAGAAGTCCGGCTTTCAGAAGAAGTTTCATTAAGAGTCTCTCCTATTTACGCTCATGCCAATTTGAAGACATTATATCTAAAGGAAAACAGATANAANGCATACTTTTGTGTTGCTCACGGTTTAGGTCGACAATATACTTCGAGGCGTTAACGAATAGAGTATTAGGNAAGGATTAAAGATGGGCGAACTNGACTGGACTATGAACCCTTTTGGAGGGGCAGTGATTGAACCTAAATCACTGAATGCAGACCCGGATATGTTTTCTAATCAAATCGACGCGGCAATAGTTAAAATGAAGGAAACCGAAGTAAAGGTGGCATGGCTTAACATTCCTCATCAAATCGTTGCAGTCGTACCGGTTGCCGCAAAGAGAGGCTTCACATTCCATCATGCCGAATCCAGATATGCCATGATGACACTCCAAATTGAAGACGGTGCATTTATTCCCCCATACGCCACCCATTATATTGGGATTGGTGGTGTGGTCCTCAATAAGAGACAAGAACTTCTAGTTGTGTCGGAAAGATACAGAATGGGAGGTCGTGGACCTTCATATAAACTGCCTGGCGGAGCTCTTCAACCCGGGGAACATCTTGAAGAGGCGGCTGTTAGAGAGGTGGAAGAGGAAACCGGAGTAAAAACAGAATTTGATGCCCTTGTATGCTTTCGGCACTGGCATGGATATCGTTATGGAAAGTCTGACATCTATTTCGTAGCTAGGCTTACCGCCTTGAGTGAAGATATTACAATGCAAGAGGAAGAAATATCGGAATGTCTTTGGATGCCTGTCGATGATTTTTTAAACAGCGACGATATTCATGTGTTTAATAAAACGATAGTTCAATCTGCCTTGGAGGGTAAGGGCGTTTCGCCAATCAAGATTCATGGCTATGAGCCGGCCGAGAAATTCGAATTTTTTATGCCACCGGAAATACATATCAAAGCACAACAATAAGTCGTAATCGAGGTATTTACTATGGAGCGCGAGAACCTGAAACAAAGGATCAAAGAAGGAGAACTCTTGATAGGGGTTTCAGTTCCNCTGAACGCTTCAAAGGATCAAATGGAGGCGATTATAGAGAAAGATAATTANGCTTTTATTTTCACTGATAGTCAGCATGGGGCTTTCAATGAAGAGACCTTACTAGCGTTCTGTAATTATGCTAATCAACTGGGAATTCCTTCTCAATTCCGTATCAAGCACACTAGACATGCTTATCTGATTGGAAACATCCTTGACCTGGGTCCCGTGGGTATAGAAGTGCCACAAGTAGAGGATATTGAAACTGTCAAGGAAGCTATTCGCTATTTCTACTATCCGCAAAAAGGTGGCCGGAGCGTGGGAGGCGGGGCCCGGTACGGAATCGAAGGTAGGGAGGGCAGGGTCGAATATGGTAATTGGTGGAATGAAACAGGATTTCTTTCCATTCAGATGGAGTCAATTAGAGCAGT
This sequence comes from Chloroflexota bacterium, assembly GCA_002708065.1. Classification (GTDB taxonomy): domain Bacteria; phylum Chloroflexota; class Dehalococcoidia; order Lucifugimonadales; family UBA826; genus UBA11795. The sequence goes on along the minus strand of PAOO01000048.1, from coordinate 53,615 downwards.
AACAACCGCCGCCAAACTGGCTGTCGAGGGAGTCGATTGCCTGACATGGGGTCCTAATGACCTTCTATATGATATAGAGGCTCACCCCAAACACTCTCTTCAAACTGTAGATGACTGCCTGAAACACGCTTTGGATCAATTGGAAGGAACTACTACCAGAATCAGTTTCAGGAGCTATGATTACAAATTACGCGACAAATATATAGATATGGGTGTGACTATTTTAATGGAAAGACCAAAATCCTAAAAAAATTATCTATGCCGGGTACTTCAATAATAAAGTGTACTGCCGTGTAATTGAGAATTTTGTTCATAGATCATAAACNAGGCGAAATTTTAAATTGACACTCATCTGGGTCAAAAGTAAACTTTGTTAGTTATCATGTGAGGCTTAAGTATGCCCAAAAGAACCTATCAACCTAGAAAAAGAAAGCGAGCCCGCTCCCATGGGTTCCGCTTGCGCATGAGTTCCAAGGCTGGGCGTAATGTGCTAAAGCGACGGATGTTTAAGGGTCGTCACAAGCTGACTGTTTGACACAGTGTTGACAGCCTACGCCATCATGCCCGTTCTCTCGTTGAGAAAACGGAGTTGCCTGCTGTATAAAGGTACGCCAAGTGAAAGCTGGAGTTTTNAATTAAAAGTCCATCGTAACTATGGATAGATGATGGATGAAAAAACTCGCTAAATTGTCCAGAANTGAGGACTTTGCCACTGTTCGNAGAAGAGGTACTAGTTGGGCTGATCGGGACATAGTACTTATCGCAAGTCCAAGGGTAGACGGCAACATTGAACTATCGTCCAGATGCGGCTTTGTNGTATCCCGCAGAGTGGGTAACGCAGTCCTACGTAACAGGTGCAAAAGAAGGATGAGAGAGAGCGCGAAATCATTCAATATTTCAAACGGACATGACATTGTCTTCATTGCCCGAGAGAATCTTTCGAGAGCAACTTTCGGTAGAATCCAAGATTCGATGAGCNCTCTCTTATTATCCGCTGGTCTTGTCGTCGAAAAGGACATCCACGAAGAAAATTGAAAATNCTTCCAANTATTNTTGAATTAATGACAAGGATTTCCCAAAACTCGATAATTTACCTAATAGCTATGTATAGGAAGGGAATTTCACCTTTCATACCCGGNGTATGCAGGCACATGCCTACATGTTCGGTCTATTCGATCGAAGCTGTTGAGAAATATGGCCCTTGGAGAGGTACATACGTTGCCGCTAGAAGGCTTATACGCTGCACTCCTCTTGGGACAAGGGGCTATGATCCCGTNCCCTGATTTAATTAGCNGGGCCAACGTTTGGANTTCTTGTAAGTAACTGATTTAACTTGTGAAGGAATTGGCGATAAGTGAATCTCTTGATTGGACATAAAGCAAGTTTTGCACTTTTGTTGTCAATGAGTCTCCTTCTGATGGCAAGTATGGGATGCTCGCGTATTTCAAATCCTCAGGGTTGGTCTGGTGGCGTTATAGTGGACGATGCTCTCATTATGGGAAGTATGGACGGACAAGTTNTATCGATTAACCCGGACAACGGGACGCAAAATTGGCCCCCAGCTAAGATTAGAGTCGAAGAAAAGCAAGAGAACAAACGGGCGGTTTATGGGACCCCTGCAATTTACNAAGATGTAGTATTCNTAGCCTCCTATGACGGTAAGGTGCAGGCATTTGCACTTCACGATGGCCGATTATTGGAATCCGAGCCTGTTGCAANTGAATTTGTTGGTGGACCAGTATTTAGCGAAGGAAGGTTATTTGTTGGTTCCAGCGATGGCATCATGCATGCCTACGACGTAGAGGTGAACGGACAAACGGTGATACTTGAGAAAGCATGGGAATTCTTGGCTGATGCCAGCATATGGTCAACCGCGGCTGTTGAGGGCAACATATTGGTTTTCAGCTCATTAGACCATTATGTTTACGCGTTGGATACGGAAAGAGGAAAAGAACTCTGGAAATTCCAGACAGGCGCAGCTGTAGCAGCGAATCCAGTTTTACACAAAGGTAACGTATACGTAGGGTCATTCGANAGCGTATTTTATTCTATCGATGCATTTTCAGGAGATGAAAATTGGAAATTTTCAGGAGCCTCCAACTGGTATTGGGCGACACCAGTCTTAACGGATNAATACATATATGCACCCTCACTGGACGGNAAAATTTATGCTCTTGAAATATCAACAGGTGAGATGCGTTGGGAAACAGAAGAATTCGGTCCGATCATCAGTTCCCCTGCAATAGTTTCGGATATGATTGTATTTGGCTCTAGGGATGGCGAACTGCGCGTGGCAGAATTGTCCTCAGGCATGATATTGGGTAGCTGTGATATAGATGAAAAAATAGAATCACCTATCACTTCACTTGGGNACTCAATNTATTTCAGCGCAAGGGATCATTCGGTAAGAGCATTGATAATAAAACAGAATGGAAACCCCGATGAAAAATGGGATTCTCCATATTTTTCAAATAAGGCAGAAGATGGTGATGATCCCAATCCAAAGGATTGGTCTCCTTCATGCTGAGTGATTTGATACCCATGATATTCGAGGACATATAAATTGGAAGTTTTTGGCCAGATATGGAGCAACGTTATCATCCAGCCGATGATAAATACTCTGGTGCTACTTTACAGCTTANCGTTTAGTAATTTTGGAATCGCTATTGCGATATTCACAATCNTAATCAGAGGCGTAATGATGCCTTTGACAGTAAAGCAAAGTAGGCAAATGAAGGCTATGTCGGCCTTGCAACCTAAGATCAAAGAGATNCAGGGGCGATTTGCCAACGACAAACAAAAGCAGTCCCAAGAAACGATGAAGCTTTATAAAGAACAAGGCGTCAATCCAATTGGTTGTTTGGGGCCTATGTTTATTCAAATGCCAATCTGGATAGGTTTGTATCAGGCCATTCTGCAGACGGTCCCCACAACCCCAGAAAGTTTGGTTGGCCTTTCTTCCAATCTTTACCACTGGCTTCCAATGGTTCAAGATGTTATACCTCTCAATAGTGGGTTTCTGTGGCTTGACTTGGCCAGACCAGACCCATTCCCAATACTACCGGTTATGGTTGGGGTTTCTATGTTTCTGATGCAAAAAATGACATCCATGCCGGCCGCAGATGATAGACAGGCCTCAACTAATCGCATGATGCTATGGATGATGCCTCTGATGTTCGGGTTTTTCTCGATGCAATTCCCAAGCGGCCTTGCGCTCTATTGGGTAATTTCGAACATTGTCGGTATAGTTATCCAGGGTTTTATCACTGGGTGGGACCCTCTAATAAACATTCTCGATTTTAAAAAGAGTCGAACAGCAGAACCTGAGGCAGCCTTGGCTGCTGACGTGCCTCATGCGCTCGAGGAGAGTGAGCAAGATGAACACAATACAGATGACAGGAAAGACAGTGGAGGACGCGATAGAAATCGCACTAAGAGAGCTCGACGTAGACCGAGGCGAGGTAGAAATAGACGTCATTAGCAGAGGGAAAGCCGGTGTCTTTGGGCTTGGCAGTGAACCTGCGAAAGTAAAGGTGTCTAAAGTAGTATTAAGTTCCTCCAAGGAAGTCGATTCCTCATCAGATGTTATNAGGGTAGCGAGAGAGACTATTGATGAGTTGATTTCGTTAATGGATGTTGATGTTATGTGTAATCTACGCCAGGCAGAGAGTGAAGAAGTGGGAGGACCCCTGTTTGAAATTGAGGGAGATGATTCCGGGTTGCTTATAGGTAGAAAAGGTGAAACTCTTCGGTCGCTACAATTCATGGTGCGTTTCCTTGTAAGTCGAAAAACGGGAGAAAGGGCGAATCTCTCGGTTGATGTGGAAGGATATGATGACAGAAGGCGTCAGTCCCTTAGTANTCTAGCTAATAGAGTCGCGCAGCGAGTGNTTAAGACNGGTCGCTCNATTGAACTTGAACCCATGAATCCTAGGGAAAGAAGATTAGTTCACATTACCCTTTCAGAAAATGGCGACGTTTACACTGAGAGTTCCGGCACTGGAGAGGGTCGAAGAGTCGTAATTTTGCCACGTTGAATATTCNATAGGGTTATATTTCGATAGTTGGGAATTGCGATGTCGGATTCAGATCTGCAAGAACTAGACTACCTGGTAATCGGATACATTACCGAGGATGAAGCAGGGCATAGATATGTACCCGGAGGTTCCGTATATTACGGTTCTGTCACTGCTTTGAGGCTGGGGTTGAAGGCTTCTGTAGTCACTAGTTGTGAGGAAAACTTCCCGATTCCTAAGGACATGGCAGATTCGAATGTCGAGGTCGTTCCTTCAAAAGTCACAACGAGATTCCGGAACGAATATCAGAGTAAATCTGGCTATTCAGTTCGAAAACAATATGTTGGTAATCTCGCTAATGAGATTCGACTCGCAGACGTACCTCTGCATTGGCAAACGGTCCCACTGGTTCACTTGGGTCCGCTAATGGGAGAGATTAGTAAGGATATTGCCGAAGCCTTTCCTCAATCGTTGGTCATTGCCTCGATACAGGGCTGGATAAGAGAGCTTAACCCGGATGGGGAGGTTGTTAGAAAATACTGGGAAGGAAGTGATGTACTTACTCAGGTAGATATTGCGATCTGTTCCAAAGAAGACAGTCATTCTAATNGTGACATAGAGAGGTGGGCCAGTATGGTGCCATTATTTATCGTTACAGATGGAAGTCGGGGAGTTACCGTTTTCGATGCAGGATCAGANTCACGAATAGAAGCGATTAGTGTGAAAGAAATTGATCCAACAGGAGCAGGCGACGTGTTTGCTGCTGCGTTCCTGATCCGTTTTTCAGAAACCACTGACCCTATCGAATCCGCAACTTTCGCATCTATCGCAGCAGGAATGAGNGTATCTGCTCGTGGGGTCCAAGCTATTCCAGACAAAAAGGCTATTGAGTCACTCAGAGCTAATTCATGACTGGGATTACATTTAATTGCCTATTGAATCTTTCTGAAACATAATTTCAAAAGTTTCAGAAAAGTGGTCAACTTGCTGTTTGTGCTAGGGGGTATTCTACAGATTTGCAGAATGGTAACAATATAGAGTTTTCGCTTGAGAGAGTCGTACGGCTTTCACTTTACATCTTTATAGGTGGGGTGATCATTTTTGTGCTGTATCTCGTCAAGGGCGCACTTTTCCCTTTTGTTATCGGGATTGTACTTACATACATCTTGTATCCTTTGGTTATATCCCTTGAACGGCTTTTCCCATTCAGCAATAAGTATCCAAATCTTTCTAAAGGCATTTCAATTGCAATTATATATCTGGCATTAATTATCGTGATAATCGGCGCTCTTTTACTTATTGTGCCTCCACTATTTCGTCAGTCGACTGATCTACTGGGTAAGTTGCCTGCTTTCATAACCGATGCAAGAAATACCGTAGAAAGTTGGAATCTGGAATATGCTTCCAATATTCCAGAGGAAATCCGGCTTGAAATTGATAATATGCTAGGAAACGCCGGCCAGATCTTGGTTGGGGCATTTCGCGGAATAATTAATCGCACAGCCTTGGCCGCGGTTCATGCCCTCACTCTGGTTGTTGGTCTTGTAGTTGTGCCCATTTTCGTTTTTTATCTCCTCAAAGACCGTGAAAAGATCAGAGAATCATTCATTGAAAGCTTTCCGGCTAATATGCAGATTCACGTTGTACACATTCTAAGAATCCTCAATAGGGTGATAGGCGCCTATGTTCGGGCTCAAATCTCATTAGCTGCAGGTGTATGGGTGGTTATTTCTATTGGACTTTACCTTTTGGGAGTGGAATATGCGATCTTGTTAGGGGCGGTGGCAGGCATATTTGAACTTGTACCTATCATTGGTGCTTGGCTCGGGGCAATACCAGCTGTGGTCGTAGTGCTTTCGACTTCGCCGGAAAAGCTGGTTTGGGTGATAATTCTGTACGCCGGAGTTCAAACTCTGCAAGGCGCGATTCTTGTACCTCGCATCCAAAGTTTTGCGATGAAGGTTCATCCGTTAGTGATTTTGGTTGCTATTGTTATTGGCAGTGAACTCGGAGGACTTTGGGGTGTGATACTTGGGCCGCCAATTTTGGCATCTGGAAAAGAGATAGTGGTCTATTTATCTAATCCGGAAAGTTTTGCAAATCCGAACGAAATAGTTGAGATAATTGACTCCAAAACTGATTAGACGATTTAAAGTGGACGAATTAAATGGGTATTAAGACGGATAATCAATTGTAAGAGAAACTTTATGNACCATGGTCGAAACTGAATCAGTACAAAACAATAGAATAGTCAAACTAATTTTGCCAAGGGTAGGCAACTTNGAGAATTTTAAGTGGTCTCTGGAAGACACGTGTAAATCAATTCGTGAGAGTGCCGATGTGCGTGTTGCAGTGATCACTTCCGAGAGCGATGCGTTTTTGGAAACCCCTCAAAGCAGCGAAGATTTGAATCTAAATGGAATATCGGAAATTTTGGCGGCGATAGAAATTCCGATCATAGCAGGCATAGAAAACGGCGCTCACGGTTTGGGATTAGAAGTTGCACTAGCGTGCGATATTAGGGTTTGCTCACTTTCGAGCACTTTCTCGATGCCCCAAGTAGGTCTGGGGCATATTCCGGTTAATGGTGGNACTCAGAGACTACCGAGAATTGTGGGGCAGGGCAGGGCACTGGAACTTATCTTGACTGGCCGTAAATTTGATTCAACAGAGGCGGTTGAGATGGGGTTAGTCCAATACGTGAGTACTGCATCTGTGGCTGACGATGCATTAGATTTGGCCGTCGCAATTTCTAAATACGCCCCGATAGCTGCCAAATATCTCAAAGAAGCCGTTAACTCAGGTATGGATATGACGATAAAGCAAGGCATGGGTTTAGAGGCGGATTTAAGTGTGATTCTGCAAAGCACGGCAGATCGTTCAGAAGGAATCAGATCTTTCCTCATTAAGCGTGACCCAAACTACATTGGTGAGTGATCGTGAAGGATACTGAACGAGTAGTTATTTATCGGTGTGAGGATGGCATTGCACATTTGACGTTAAATCGTCCCAGGCAAATTAACGCCTTCAATGTGCAAATGAGGGATGAGTTATTTGAAACCCTGTGTTTATTTCAAGATGACCCTAACGCTAGAGTGGGATTGCTTCGGGGTGGTGGAGAGCGTGGATTTTGCGCTGGCGCAGATCTTACGGAGTTCGGAACCGCCCCTTCGCAAGTCGTTGCGCGTTCCGTGAGGTGGGAGCGAGATCTTTGGGGATTGTTTAGGGAGCTTAGAAAACCCCTCATTGCGTCACTGCATGGATACGTAATTGGTTCAGGCATCGAAATTGCCGCACTATGCGATATAAGGATTGCATCAGATGACTGCAAATTCCGGATGCCCGAAATTGCTTTGGGCATGATTCCGGCTGCTGGGGGAACACAAACCCTTGCTCGATTAGTGAAGGCTTCTAATGCTTTGGATATTATTCTTACGAACCGTCTAATATTTTCCGAACAAGCTAGAAAAATAGGATTGGTAGATAGGGTGGTGGCCTTCTCGGAATTAACGGAGAAGTCTGAAGAACTGGCAAAAGAACTGTCTCAAATGGATCTGAAAATAGTAGCAGCCGCAAAAAGGGCTGTGATTGAGGGCTCAGATTTAGAGTTAAAGGTTGGAATACAACTTGAACGCCGGATGGCCCATATTNTGGAGTCCCAAAAGAGATAGGGAGCCACGTTGAGTTGGCTGCCCGGCCAGGATTCGAACCTGGGTCGAAGGATTCAAAGTCCTTAGTGCTACCGCTACACCACCGGGCAGTATTATCACGTTATCTAGTATAGAACAGTGTCGCTGAACTCTCATCATAAAGCTCATATATAATTGCTGACTGTGTCGCTATTTATGGTCAAGTCCTGGCGATGGCTAATTATGGAACTGACACATAAGAAAACTAGGAGATGTCACTTGACCACTACAAACCCCATTATTAAGGATTCAGTCGACAAGTTACGTCAAAGCGTTAAAAAAGTTATCGTTGGCAAGGATAATGTAATAGATCTTGCATTGATTGCTGTTCTATGTAGAGGCCATATCCTTGTTGAAGATGTCCCTGGTATAGGCAAAACCACCCTCGCAAAGGCATTGTCATCAGCTATGGATTGTACATTTGGTAGATTACAGTTCACACCTGACCTTATGCCGTCAGACGTACTCGGGCTTAATTGGTTTAACCAGAAGTCGAACGCATTTGAATTTCGAGCTGGACCTGTTTTCAATCAGATCGTATTGGCGGATGAAATAAACCGAGCAACTCCTAGAACACAGTCTTCTCTTCTTGAGGCCATGCAAGAGGGACAGGTAACGATTGATGGGGAAACTCGAATGCTACCTTCTCCTTTCGTCGTAATAGCAACTCAGAATCCGATAGATATGGAGGGTACNTTTCCCCTGCCTGAAGCGCAGTTAGATAGGTTTATGATAAGAATCAATTTGGGATATCCNAGTGAGGAAGAGGAACACGATATAGTTTTACGTTATCAGTCGGGAAGTAACCCTCCTGAGCAGGAAGCTGTAATTGATTCTGAGGGCATAATTTCGTTACAAAGATTCATGTCAGAAATAGAAGTTCAAGACAATGTTCGCCAATATATTATTGATTTGGTTCGGACGACTAGAGAAAGCGAACGTGTCACATTAGGAGCTAGTCCGAGGGCCTCTATTTCGCTATACAGGGCTTCCCAGGCAAGGGCTGCCATTCACGGCCGGAATTTTGTAATACCTGATGACGTAAAGACCCTTTCGGAACCGGTGCTTGCGCATCGAGTTATTCCAAACTCCGGAGCAAGGCTACGGGGCTATTCTCAGAGTTCGATAGTTGAAGAAGTAATGGAGACTGTTTTAGTGCCCATTGAGAGAAGCTAACGCCCACTTTCTTAACGCCACCGCCACATTTGACGATTCGGAGTACTGAAAATGTTCCGCAAATTTTGGCACGACTTCTGGATTGTCTTATTCATCGCACTTGTTCTTATTGGAATTTTCTCGGGAAGGGGTATGGTCATTGGTCTAGCTTCCATGGGCCTTTTAGTAGCTGGAATCGCATGGTTATGGAACAAACTAGCCCTTGAAGAGTTGGATTACATAAGAGTTATTCCCCAAAATAGGGTTTTCAGGGGGGAGAAAGTACATCTTAGGATAGAGATTTCTAATCGGAAACCAATTCCCCTGCCACGGCTTGATATAGATGATGACATCCCAGATTCCTTGAAAATAGAGGGAGCAGATGTTGGGTATAGCCCGAATCCTAATTCCACTAGGATGAGACACTCTACATCAATATCCTGGTATGAAAAGACCAGATGGGATTATAGAATCAGCGGATCTGAAAGAGGCTATTTTAGAATTGGGCCAGCAACATTAACTAGCGGTGATATATTCGGATTATTCCAGAACGTTCGACAGGATAAATCCCGGGATTATCTGCTTGTGTATCCTAATGTTGTAGATCTTCCTTCAATAGGTTTGCCCGAAGCTAGACCTCTTGGTGATACAGAGGGAGGTATACGGATGTTTCAGGATCCGTCTAGGCCGTCAGGAATAAGGGACTATCAGCGCGGTGATCCCATGAAAACTATTGACTGGAAAGCTACGGCAAAGATGGGGGATTTAAAGGTAAGAACCTTCGAACCAAGTTCCTCCCAAACAATTGTTCTTCTAGTCGCTGTAGAAACAACGTTGCGGTTCTGGGAAGGATATTCAGCAGTTAATCTTGAAAGAGTCATTACTGCAGCAGCGTCGGTGGCTTCTTACGTGTCAGAGAAGAGATATTCTTTGGGAATGTTTTCTAACGGGACACCAATACTGGCTGATCGGCCAATGAAAATCCCCCCCACGGGATCAGAAGAACAATTGACAATAATCCTAGAGGCGCTTGCGACAATAAGGCCCCTTCCGATGGGATCTATGCCAGTGAATTTATCCGAAAACATAGGAAAATTTCCGATCGGGGCCACTCTGGTTATTACGGCTGCACTAATTACTGATGAGTTCGTCGAGGTCATCAGACGTCTGCTACAAAGCGGACACAAGATAGTTATCTTATATGTTGCTGATGGTAATTGCCCTGCGATGCCGGAGGGGGTGACTCTGTACGAAATTGGACAATACTTTCAGAGAATGGAGATGTCGGGTGAATTCGCTTCAGGATAGGCTAGTCACCTTGGCACTCATTTTGTCTGAAACTGTTTGGCTTTATGCGGTTTATGCATCAATAGGAATACTCATTGGACTCGGAAGAAGCCCGATATCGTGGGCTGTGTGCCTTGCTATGTACTCGGCCTCGCTTTATCTATCCAGAGGAATAGGGCTCTTTAAGATAAACAGCCTTGCAGAATTCTTGCTGCAAATGGTTGGCGGTGTGGTTTTAGCCTACTTTCTAGTAGGGATTTCAAACGTTCCAGATGGAACAGATTTCTCTAAAGTATGGATCGCAGGAATCAAAGAATGGGACTTTGANCANGGAGAACCAGTACTTTGCGTGATCCTGGCTTTCGCCATGTCGGCGATTTCCTGGATGAGAGGTGGTTTTTCTGGGGCGGCGGATTTTCCTATGCAAGCTCTTATGTTCAGTTTTCGAATAGGAATTATGGTTCTGGCAATTACCGTGACGCTCGATATGTTTCACCCTGCGGAACTTCATCTAAACATGTTGATGCTTTTATTCTTTGCNTCATCNCTTGGAGGTATGGCAATCGGAAGAATTATGCCTGCTCAGGGGACCTCCATGAACGGAAGCAAATGGGCGCAAATTATTGTTGTGCTAATCGCCGCCGTGGTGTCGCTGGGAGCTCTTTTCAGTGCCTTGGGTCATAACTTTCTCCTCTACATTTCGAGACCGATAATCACCGTGCTGAGTTGGATAGGAACGGTGGTTATCTATGTAATTATTTTCCCCATCGCATATCTTGCAGGATTTATAATCAAGGGTCTCAGATGGTTAATAGGTGAACCAACCGCCCGTGAGGAACCGCAGGTACTCCAGTCTGAAATGGGTCTCGGAGATTCCTTTCAGCAGTTAATGAAAGACGCTGAGGAGAAGCAACCTTCAATCTTTGTAGAGATTCTTGAAGTGGCTGCAATAGTTATCGGGGTGATTGGACTCTTGGCAATCTTTGCATTTGCGTTTCGCAGAAGGGTCAAGTGGGGACGGAGACCTCTTGAAAAGGACAGGTCGAGTCTGTCACAAGGTGTTAACCCTCTTGAAGATATGTTGCGTCTTGCAAAAAGTTTGATCCCAGGCTTTGGGTTTAGACGATCGTCGCCAAAATACAGGATTCCAGATACGGTTGATGAAGGTTCCCGGGAAATACTTATGTCATATTACGAAATGCTAGATAAGGGAAATAAGAAAGGGGTGGAGCGCAAACTTGACATGACACCACATGAGATAGTCCCTGTTCTTTCCAATGTCCTGGCTCCACGGGCGGTCATAGGAATAACAGAATTGTTCGTGTGTGTTTGTTACGGAAGCATCACTATTGGCTTACCTGACGTCGCTAGGGCGAAAGAAATGCTCAAGAATCTGGAGTTAGTAGATAATTAGAAAGCATTCCGACCTATCCAAAGCCCTGCAAAAGCTGCCAGGAGACCAATCAGAATGCTTCCTCCCACATTTAGCATCGCTCGAAAGTAATCTCCCTCCTCAATAATTCTGACACTGGCTACCGTGATCGTTGAAAATGTAGTAAATGAGCCACAGAATCCTACTGTCAGAAATAAGCTGTAATTAGGAGGCAAATTGGATTTTAGAGCTGCTGTTCCTACCAGTATTCCTAAAATAAGGGATCCGGTCACGTTGACAACGAAGGTTCCTAACACCGTTGTTCCCAGAATAAAAGCGATAGCTTTGTCTACACCGTAGCGGCATAGGGCACCTACGCTTCCTCCGAGTGCTACCAACAGCCAGTTCACGATTGGGTAAATGATCCCCAATCGCCGGTTTTCATATAGCGGAACGCTGATAATGCGGCAGTCGATCCATCTCCCGCGGACGTTATTAATTGTGAGGCAGCGTCTTTTCGGATGTCACCTGCTGCTAATATGCCCGCAACATGGGTTCTCATAGTTACGTCTGTTTCTATATGGCCTCCATTGTCGAGGTTGAGAAGTCCTGACAAATATTCCGTGTTTGGATCAAGTCCGGCGAATATAAAAACCCCCTGGTGATCCGCGCGTGTAGTTTCGCCTGACTTGATATCGCGAATCGAAACGCTTTCGACCATTCCATCTCCATGAATTTCCGTGATTTCAACGTTGAAATGGATTGTGATCTTATCGTTCTCAGTCACTCGATCTTGTAGAATTTGCTGGCCATGCAAGGTGTTTTCTCTGCAATATACGTCGATTCTTGAAGCGAACTCCGTTAGAACAAGTGCCTCTGTAAGAGCTGAATCTCCTCCTCCAATAACACACACTTGCTGACCTATGAAAAATGCTCCGTCGCAAGTTGCGCAATAGGAAACACCAGCTCCCTCTAGTTTGGTCTCGCCCTTAACTCCGAGTTTCCTTAGCGTTGATCCGCCAGCAATAATCACACAGTTTGAACTCACTGCGCCGTCATAAGTTTCTACTGACCAATAATTGTTTATGCGTGAGATGCCTGTGACTTCACAAAGGCGGATTTCTGTACCGACTGCCATAGCTTGCTCTTGCATTTTCCCGACAAGTTCAGCTCCTGATATGGGATTCTCAAACCCGGGGTAGTCTTCAATCACTTCTGCGTTTATAACTTGGCCCCCGGGCATAAGTCTCTCTAAAAGTAGAGTGTTGAGGCCAAGTCTTGATGCGAATATGCCGGCAGACAAACCTGCAGCGCCTCCACCTATGATTATTATGTCCTTATCGGTCATGGTTTTTTGTGAAACCTTATTGCAATGAGCCCTGTTCTCGGAGTTCTAGTAGAGCACTCTCAAAGGCGTTAATTGTGTATTCAATGTCTTCTTCGGTGTGTGTCGCACTGAGTATAAATCTTGTACCTGAATGGACTCCGTGGTTTAACAAGGCAAGATTCAACTGCTCATCTCGGATCGAATTTGTGGTCTTTTGCATCTCTTCATGAGATAGAATGCAAATCTCGCCATCGCAGTCGTGGTCGGAACCTAACTTCAGATGGATGAGAGAATTAACTCCGCTTGCACATCCTGGTATCTCTAATTTTGACAAAATACCATTCAATCCTTCCTTGAGTTTGTTACCCGCTGCGGTGGCTTTCTCGTTTATTGCTTCGTCCCGAACAAGCTCTAGCGCCGCAATCCCCGCAACAGCCGATAAGGGGTTGGCGTTGAAGGTCCCGTTATGAGCGATTCGACGTTCTCTATCCCATTGAGGGTCTCCGGTCGGCTCTATCATGTTGATTATTTCCGATCTTCCAGCTACGGCGCCGCCAGGTAAGCCTCCACCAAGTATCTTTGCCATCGTGGTTATATCAGGCATGACCCCATAGAAGCCCTGTGCTCCGCCTCGGGATATCCTAAAACCGGTCACCACTTCGTCGAATATTAGTACCACCCCATGGCGGCTAGTCACTTCTCTGAGCTCCCGTAGAAATGAAGGAAGTATTGGCTCCAGGCCCATATGGGCTCCGGTAGGTTCAAGGATCACAGCAGCAACATCTTTGTTTTCCGTGAGAGCGTTTTCTACCACAGATATGTCATTTGGCGGAAGGACAATCATCGTGCTCAGAGTCTCTTTTGGAATTCCACCTATGCCTGCGCTATCCACAGCAACGTAGTCACTCCACCCGTGAAAATGCTCTTGAAATTTTATTACCTTGGTTTTGTTTGTATAGGCGCGGGCCATTCTTAAAGCCATCATATCTGCTTCTGTGCCGGAACTGTGGAACCTTACTTTCTCAGCACTCGGGATTAACTCTCTAACAAGTTGACCCCATTGAATTTCTAAATCTGTTGATCCACTAAGATGGGTGCCCTTAGCAATTTGATTTTGAACTGCTTTAACTATTGCGGGGTGAGAATGCCCTAGTATTAATGACCCGTGACCAATCCAGTAGTCGATGATTTTGTTGCCGTCGACATCGAATTTATGGGGACCGACAGCGTGGGTGTAATACAGTTGGAAAGGATCTTGGCGGCGAGCATCATGGGTCACTCCGTTTGGGAACAGATCCTTGGCCTTTTCATGTCTATCGGCCGAGCCTTGATGTTTGTCTANAAACCTTTGTTCAATGGGTGTTACCATGTTAGCCCCCTCATGCGCGCTGGAAGTTTTTTGTTGACCGAGATTTCATCATCTCGTTGTATCATATTCCTCTCCGTACCTAAAACTAAAATAGCACTTTATCACCTTCCGTAATGAGAGAGACTTTTACGCTCCCTTTCACTAACATATTACTTATGAGGACTTAGAAATGAAGAGTTTTTTAACGCATCTTGAATGTACATACTGTGGGAAAGTTTTTTCTTCTGAGGAACCGCATAGATTATGCGACGACTGCGGGAAGGTGCTTTACCCAAGATACGATATTTCTTCAGCGAGAAAGTCTCTAAAGAAGGAGGATTTATTGTATCGATCCTCCAATATGTGGAGATACTTTGAGATGATGCCGATAATCAATGAATCGAACATCGTCACTCTTGGAGAAGGATTCACTCCAATANTTAAAACAGGTAGGCTTGGAGAAAGAATCGGGGCTGATCATGTTTTAGTAAAGGATGAAGGAATCAACCCTACAGCCTCCTTCAAAGCTCGCGGGTTGTCAGCTGCAGTCTCAAAGGCAAAAGAACTAGGTATCATGAGGCTAAGTATGCCTTCTGCCGGGAATGCGGCTGGAGCTATGACCTCTTATGCAGCTAGAGCAGGCATGGAAGCTTATGTATATATGCCTAAGGATGTTCCCGAGGCAAATAAGAAGGAAGTTTTAATTACGGGAGGCAATCTGACTCTAGTTGATGGTTTGATTAGTGACGCTGGGGTCATTTCCCGAAAAAAAGCTTCTGAGCTGGATTTATTCGACATATCTACCCTGCAGGAACCGTACAGGGTAGAAGGCAAAAAAACTATGGGTTACGAGATTGCCGAACAACTCNANTGGCAACTACCAGANGTCATAGTNTATCCCACGGGAGGNGGNACCGGAATTGTAGGGATGTGGAAGGCATTTCAGGAGATGGAAGAGCTCGGTTGGATAGATTCATTTAGACCGAGAATGTTTGCAGTTCAATCCGAAGGATGTGCTCCGATAGTGCGTGCATTTGATGGTGGAGATGAATTTGCTGAACCGTGGCAAGATGCAAGTACAATTGCTGCCGGAATCAGGGTACCCAGTGCAATTGGAGACTACCTTATTCTCGACGCGTTAAGAACGAGTAATGGAGGGGCTGTAACGGTATCGGATAACGAAATTCTCAATATGATGGAGGTAGTGGCATCGTTGGAAGGGTTGTTTATCTGCCCTGAAGGCGCAGCTACAGCCGTAGCATTGGAGAAGTTAGTGGCCGAGGGAACTGTTTCCAAAAGTGAGCGTTCCCTACTCCTCAATACCGGTTCCGGCTTAAAATACCTGGACGTAATCTAAACTGGAGTTTCTTTAGGATATTACTTAAGATCCACCGTCACTATATGCGGGGCGTATATGGAAAGTGAATTTTCCATCATCATCTTCACCATAGCATGATCTGGTACACATTCAGGGCATTCTTCGTTAACACCTTTAATATACTTCACACTTAGTGAACCATCGTCTAGTGAAAGAAATTGAAGGGTTCCCCCCTCAGAAGCGACTATCGTTTCCATATTTTCCAGGACAGTTTGCACCCCCAGGTCATTGTTCTCACTCACGGTAGTTAAACCCCCTTTAGTTCAGTCTTTCAAAAACGGTAGCTACTCCTTGTCCTCCNCCGACACACATAGTAACTAGTCCAAGATTTGCATTACTTCGTTCCATNTCCTCCATGATCTTCACAGTCATAATTGCTCCGGTAGCTCCTACAGGATGTCCTAGACTAATCCCGCTCCCATTCGGGTTAGTTTTATCGATATCGAGATTCAACTCTCTCATACAATATANAGCCTGTGAGGCGAAGGCTTCGTTGAGTTCNATTACGTCTATATCACTGACTTCCATTCCTGCTTTGCCCAGTGCCTTCTGCACAGCAGGTACGGGTCCAATTCCCATAATCGCGGGGTCCACTCCTGCCACTCCTCTAGTGTGCCATTTCATCCTTGGTTTGAGTCCAAGGGCGGCAGCTTTCTCGGCAGACATCATAACTACTGCCGCGGCCCCATCATTGATGCTCGAAGCGTTGCCTGCTGTGACAGTTCCATCTTTCTTGAATACAGGTCTCAAGACGGACAAGCTCTCAATTGTCGTATCAGCCCGAGGACCTTCGTCCTCCGATACTGTTACGGGATCCGAACGACGCTGCTGGACCTCAATTTCAGTTATCTGGTTAGTGAAGCGACCCTCCGAAGCCGCAGTGCTTGCTCTCTGGTGACTGATAAATGCGAGTTCGTCTTGGTCTTTTCTNGATACACCGAATCGTTCTGCGACGTTCTCTGCAGTCACACCCATGTGATATCTATTAACAGGGCAGCCTAGTCCCTCGGTAAGACCATCAACTAATGTAGAATTTCCCATCCTTAGACCATCGAATCGAGCTTGATATTCGATCATATAAGGCACTTGGCTCATGTTTTCAGTTCCCCCGGCCACTGCAATTTCGGCTTCTCCGGTTCTGATTAACTGAGCAGCCATATTGATAGCTTCGAGTCCAGATGAGCATTGCCTGTTTATAGCTATTGTTGGAACATCGTGCGGGATTCCTGATTTTAAAGAAGCTAACCTTGCGGCGTACCCTGCTTCTGCAGCCTGTACGGCGTTGCCTATAACGACTTCATCAACCATATCGGGTGTTATCCCGGCGCGCTCTAACGCGGCTTTTATAGCCTGCGATCCAAGATCAGGAGCACTGACGTCTTTAAATGCGCCCCCGAACCTCCCNACTGGAGTTCTAGCTCCGCTCACAATCACTGCATCTTTCATCTTTAGCCTCCTTGGGTGTCTAACGTTNGAGTGAGATAAACATAGCAAAGGCCGTAGCGGCACGCAATTGCTTATTGGGAATATCAGATTCAAAAATCCTATAACCTAGGTCATCTAATGAGCCTTTGTATTTGGCTATGGTATTCTTTGGAAATTCCGCGGAATTTCCGCCGCCCTAGCTCAGTTACGTTCAGGCTATTGAGGTTAATTTTGTTTGTTGTTGGAACGGCAGGCCACGTAGATCACGGTAAATCTACTTTGGTTCGATCACTTACAGGGATTGATCCCGATCGTCTCCAGGAAGAGAAAGACCGGGGAATGACAATAGATCTTGGTTTTGCTTGGCTGACCTTGCCTGGTGGTAGGGACATTTCTATAGTCGATGTCCCTGGNCANGAAAAGTTTGTGAATAACATGCTTGCTGGAGTNGGCGGTATTGATCTGGCGATGCTGGTAATCGCAGCTGATGAGTCTGTGATGCCCCAAACTAAGGAACATCTTGCGATTCTTGATCTGTTAAGAGTGCCNGGCGGGCTAGTTGTTATTACAAANAAGGATTTGGTGGACGAGGAGTGGATTCAACTTGTGGCCATGGATGNAGAAGAACTAGTTCAAGGAACTGTNCTTGAAGATGCACCTGTTTACTCGGTTTCCGCAGAAACAGGTGAAGGTATNTCTGAATTAAAGCAAGCTATGGANNATTTACTTTCNTTTGCTAANCCAAAGCGCAATGTATTTCGGCCTCGGTTGCCNGTTGATCGAGCNTTTACAGTATCCGGTTTTGGTACTGTCGTAACAGGNACCTTGATTGACGGNTCACTAAGTGTCGGNCAGGAACTAGAACTTACNCCTTCCNGGAGAAATGTCCGGATACGAGGATTACAAACACACAANAAAAAAGAGACCATCGCAGAGCCTGGGACTAGGGTTGCAGCAAATATATCTGGAGTGGATCATAATCAAGTTAAAAGAGGAGAAGTATTAACCCTTTCGGGATGGCTTAAACCAAGTGAGGCGTTCGACGTACATCTGAAGATATTGGAGGATTCGCCGAACAAGTTGCGTCACAATATGTTTCTCACCTTGCATACAGGGAGCAGCGAGACAGTAACACGACTTCGGTTACTGGAGAGTGATTCAGCGGAACCTGGGACATTTACCTGGGCTCAAATGAAGCCGGATAATGCTATCCCAGTTGTGAAAGGAGATTACTTTGTAATTCGTTCTAATATGACGACGCTTGGTGGAGGAGTTGTCGTTGATCCTCATGCAAGAAGGCATCGCAGACGGCATTTGCCCACGATTGAAAGGCTTGCGGCTTTAGAACTCGGCTCTGTTTCAGACGTTATTATGAGCACTATCGGGACCGCACAATTGAGACCTATAAATCTGCAGGAACTGGCAGATTCTTCTGGAATCGGAAAACCAGAACTCCTAGAAGAGCTAAAACAATTGGTTGATCAAGGTATTGTGATTCCAACAATTAATAGTATCGAAAACTCTCGATATTTTGCCGAAGAGACCTGGAATTCGTTAGTACAATCTGTGACTATATGGCTAGAGGAATTTCATTTTAACTTTCCTCTTCGGCAGGGAGCACCGAGAGAAGAACTTCGAAGTCGACTCGCTCTTGGAGGAACTGTTTACAATCAAGTTGTGTCAATGATGGTTGGAAAAGCAGTAATCAAGGAACATCAGTCGACAGTGAGTAGACCTGGACATTACCCTACGTTGAAAGGAGCTGAAGAAACAGAAGCTTCAATATATCTGAAAAAAATAAGTGTAGATCCTTTCTCGCCTCCAACTAATTTGAATACCGATATTGAAATAGTGAATTTTTTATCCGAATCGGGAAAAGTCGTTAGAGTTGGTGACGGAATTATATTTACGTCCGAGGCATATGATCAGATGCTAAAGGGCGTCGAAGACCACATACACACCAACGGGGATATAACGGTTGGCGACGTGCGAGATATGTTTGAAACCAGTAGGAAATATGCTTTGGCTCTTATGGATCATCTGGATCAACAACAGATCACGAGAAGAGTGGGCGACGTGAGAATACTCAGATAAAATCTTAGAATTGGTGGGGGAAGGATGACGTCGGAAAAGACAAGAAATAAATTTGACGGATCTCTAACTATAAAGCTGCCAACCGAATCAGTGCCAGTTTCTTATCTTTCAAACTTGCTGAGAGTTGTTCAAGCGGCTCTTCGCGAAACTGCGTCCTCTACCGACGATACTTTGAGCACAATGTCGACGAATCCAGCCCCGTTGCTTTTCAGTAGCTTCGATCGGCATAACGGGATTACGACGGCATTAATGTACTTCGGCGATGCAAACGATAATAGGCTGATGGAAGAATTTACCAAACCAGTTGTCCATAGGTTCCTTGAGGGGTTAAACGAATTCTTGAATGGAAATGCACAAAGCAGCCTTTGGGGATATACAGTATCCGAACAGAGGAATTCGTACGGGAAAGATTCGGATGTTCGGTATGCTCAGGTTACTAAGGTGATGAAAAAATTGTCTCCATCTTCACTATCATCAGATTCCAGGTGTATAACTTTCACAGAAGACGGATTTGAGGCGAACTAGTTGGCTCTCGACCTGTCCGAGACTGCACTTCAGCTAGATTCTATGGCCGACGGCCTCAAGAATTCTGTGAATGATTCCAATATACGCTCTGAATCGGCATCTACCCTACTAGAAGACTTCAATGCTAAAGATTTCGAAGCAAGAATAAATCTTTCTAGTAAAGTTTTTAACTGGTCAGCGCCCTCGTTTCCTTTGAAGCCTGCTGAGTCAATAACTACATTAGATAATCCCGTAGATTACCTTGCAATCGGCGTTGACGGTTCCCACATAGATATAAATCGGCATATCCCGGTTCGCTGTTTTCTGATAAACACAGGTGTCGCACGATTGCGATATGGCGAGAGTCCCAATGCATATCTGGCCAGTACGCCCCNTCTTTTNTCTGGANTAANGGACACCGCTATTTTTGATAANTCCAATANTAATAGGTCGATCCCAATACAAGGGTCTATCTTGGGAGCAGTTCGAACGGTTGAAGAGATCAAGACTTTGGCGACGGCTCTTGAGGAAATTGACCCAGTGGAAAGTCAATTGCCAGTTATCGGACTCGTGGATGGCACACTTGTCATGCTTGATCTGCTTCGAACCGGTATTCCTGATTACGTTATACGCAACATACTGGACGATGGATTCTTAACGGCGCTCAACAAAATCAAACAAATGTCAAGAAATAGAAAGGTGGTAATTGCTAGCTACATTAGTCTCCCGGGCAGCACTGAAGTTATGGACGGAATAAGATTACTGGGTTGCCCTTATCCAAAGTCAGATTGTCTTCAACATTGTGGAAACAGATCATCCGGTGAGAGGCCTTGTGATTCTTACGCGCTCGGACTATTAGATCGCGATGTGTTTGGTAAGCGTCTATCTGGGGGGCAACGAACAGAAATATTTGGAAGTAGTTCCGAACTTGTGAAGAGTTATTATGAGGATAATGAAGTAAGGTTTTTCTATGTTAATACCGGTGATGAAATTGCTAGAGTGGAGATGCCGAAATGGGTTGCAGAGGACGAGTCTAGTGTCTCATTAGTTCACTCTCTAGTTGCTGACCAGTGTAGGTTGGGATCGGGCTATCCTGCGTGTCTGATGGAAGCTCACGAACAGGCGGTAATCTCAACATCTGACCGTTCATATTTTTTGAATCTCTTAGAAGAGGTTCTGGAGGGTCAAAATATGAGGTTTTACACCTCAAGAAAGGATCACTCTAAGCGTATCCGGTGGTTATAGAATGGATACGATGGCGCGTCTTGGAGAAGTAGTAGAGAGCAATACAAATGAGTTTGTAACCCAATGTTACGAACTCTATTCCTCTCCTCCACTAGGTTCTCTTGTAAAGGTAGGAGAATCAGAAACAATCTATGGGATTGTCAGTTATTCGTCTACTGCCGGGCTCGATACTACCAGGAGACCAGTCGCAAGAGGTCAAAGTTTGGAAAGTGAGCAAGAAGTTTATGAGCGTCATCCTCAACTGACTAGGCTTCTAAATACTGAATTTCGCTCCCACATAGTGGGACACGNGAGCGGATTAGAAATTAACACCTTCTTGTCTCCAATTCCACCCAGGATACATTCTTTCGTGATGAGTTGTGACCGAGAAGAAATTCGGACTTTTGCAACCTCTTTGGATTTTCTAGGTTCAGTTTTGCGATCTCAAATCCCGCAGGCGGACGACGTAGTGGCAGCTTTTGTTAGATTTGCCTTGGCAATGCTTCCTGACGTCGAAGGACTCAAACTGGATGCGGCGAGACAATTGGCCTCGTTACTCGGTAGCGAAACTCACCGGCTAGAATCAATCCTCAGGAGGATCCGATGACAAATTCAATGGAGGCAACAGGCAAACTTGGTGTGGTTGTTACTGGTTCATTGGCGGAAGGAATAAAAGTAAGACTAGATGCTGGTTATTCCGTTGAAAATGTGAAGGTGGGTTCTAACGTGGTGATACAGGGGCGTGATAGTAGATTCTTCGCGGTTGTGACAGATATTGCTCTTGAGTCTTCTGACCCCACTATGCAGTTTAATCCGCCCGATGTTTCCGATCCTTTCCTCAGAGAAGCACTAGCGGGGACAACTGTCTACGGTGCAGTGACCGTAGAACCTATGCTCACTATTGGCTTGGATCCATATTCTGGAAATCAAGGTCCTTTGCCTGCAAAGACGGTTCCATCTCACTTTTCAGTGGTGTCTGAGGCGAGGGAAGAGGACATACATAGCGTCTTCGGGTCCGAGGCTGATGGCGGTTTCTGGATAGGCAGCCCATTGGACATGGAAGCAAGGCTTTGCCTGGATGTAAATGAGTTGGTGAAGAGGAGTAATGGAGTATTCGGAAAAAGCGGAACTGGTAAGACTTTTTTAACCAGGCTACTTTTAATTGGAATATTGCAAAGTGGCAGGGCGAGTAACCTCATCTTTGACATGCACAACGAATATGGGTGGCAAGGCACGAGCGAATCGAATCACTCTGTCAAGGGTCTAAAGCAACTTTTCAATTCCAAAGTGTCAGTTTTTTCCATGGATATGGAGAGCGCAAAGAGAAGAGGGTTTAGTCCGGATCATCTTGTTAGATTCGGATATTCTGATATTGAGCCGGAAGATATCCAACTTTTGAGAGAGACGTTAGATCTTACATCGGTGTCAGCAGACGCAGCATATTCGCTTGAGGCCTATTTCGGGAATCGCACATGGTTTAAGGAATTCGTACTCTTGTCTACGGAATCTATGAATGAATTGGCTGGAAAAATCAACGTAAATGGATCCGCGCTTGCAGCTCTTAAAAGAAGACTTGAGCGTATCATGAGGTTTGATTTTGTGACTGAAAACGCAGTCGAAGATTCGGCCGGCATGATCATAGAAAGACTAAATTCGGGTCAGCACGTTGTTCTTGAATTCGGNAAACACGGTAATAANCCNACAGCATACATGTTAGTAGCAAACATNTTAACGCGCCGCATTTATGACAGATATCAAAGACAAAAGGAAGCGGCNATGGGAGATAGCNTGAGAGAACCACCGAATCTTGTGATCACNATTGANGAGGCGCATCGNTTTCTCAGCTCGTCNATGNCAGATCAAACAATTTTTGGAACTATTGCTAGAGAAATGCGTAAATACAACGTAACACTTCTTGTGGTTGACCAGAGACCGAGCGACATTGACGAGGAGGTCATGAGCCAAATAGGTACAAAAATTGCTTGCCTTCTCGATAGCGGTCGCGACATTGACTCGGTTCTTTCTGGTGTCTCTGGTGGTAGAAAGCTAAGGGGAGTACTCGCAAGGCTGGAAACACGTCAACAAGCGCTTGTTTTTGGACACGCCGTGCCTATGCCAGTGGTCATAAGAACTAGAGAATATGGCAGTGCTGAATCATACGCCGAACTGGGGCCAACAGGTAATAGTCAGGCTGAGATTGACAAGGACATAGATGTTTTATTTGGACCTTCTTAGCTATAGCCCCAAATTATGAAGTCGATCATCATCGATCCCAAAATGATGTCCTATCTCATGGACAATCGTCGCTTTTATCTCTTCTGTAATTTGCTCCTGTGTTTCACAAATAATCTCGATTGGCTTTTGAAAAAGAGTGATTTTGTCAGGAAGTACCAGGTCATATCCATACCGCTCTGTTAAAGGAATTCCCTCGTAAAGACCGAGCAGCTCCATTTCATTTGGGATGCCGGTTCCTACAAGCTGGGAGGTAGAGGCCGACCCATCTACTACTACATCGACGTTATTCAGGTGATTCCTGACTTCGTTAGGCAATTGAGAAAGTGCTTCACGCACCAGGCTTTCAAATTGTTCTCGAGAGATTGAGATCACAAAAGGATATTACCAAATTTCACACTTTTATGGACTAATCAAATAACCTATTCAAAAGTGATATCGATATCTATCTCTCCCATGTCCTGAACGATCGTGGCTCTTTACACTTGGCGAGTTGACCGTTCAAATGCTCTGTTTTATCGTTTGAACCGATTGAACAACAGGCTATTTTCAAGATAAATAAAGGATTCCATAATGAAGGTTACTGAAATTAAAAGTTTTCCGATCACTGATGATGACGGCCGTCTTTACTTCATCGTAAAAGTGGAAACTGACTCCGGAATATATGGACTTGGAGAAGTAGGTATTGCTCGTTGGGGAGCCGCTATAGGAAAAGCAATCGACCATCTTTCACAGATAGTTATCGGACAAGATCCGTTCAGTACCGAAAAATTATGGCAGCATATGTTCCGTGGCAGCTTTTTCCCTGCAGACAAGGTCTATTCATGCGCCATAAGCGGGATAGATATCGCGCTATGGGACATTAAGTCCAAGGCCCTTGGCATGCCTTTATATAAATTGCTAGGTGGCCCGGTTAGAGATAAAGTGGTCTGCTATCCTCATACTGTTGGCGATAATATTGCGGAGCTTTTAGAGAGTTGTAAACACCACATTGCCGAGGGATGGAAATTTGTCAGATGGCACCAACCTGAGACCGGTGATTCTATGCGATATGTGGATAACTTTAATATTCTCGAACCGGTNGACTCCGTTCGTATCGCGGAGGAGCAAATTGGAACCATTAGAGAAGAGATCGGCCAAGATATTCAAATTTGTTTTGATGTTCACACAAGGCTAGATACGGCTCANGCCNTAACTTTGTGCAGAGCCGTCGAGCAGTTTAGGCCGTTCTTCATGGAGGACCCCTTAAGATCCGAAAACCCAGCTAGTTATCGGACTCTCGCAAGGCATGTTGCGCTTCCAATTGCAGCTGGCGAACAATGGTCGAGCAAGTGGCCTTTTAGGGAAGTAATAGAAGAAGAACTCATAAATTACGCACGAATCGATTTGTGCATAGTNGGAGGTCTTACTGAAGCTTTGAAAATCACTCANTGGGCGGAGACCCACTATATCGATATTGTCCCTCATAATCCCCTCGGCCCTGTGAGTGCTGCTGTATGTGTTGCTCTTTGCATGGCCTCTACCAATGTCGGTGTTCAAGAGATGCCGAGGCGCCCAGGGTCATATGCAAACGAACTCTTTCCCAAGCAAATCGAATGGGAAGATGGGTATGCCTGGTGTCCGGATGAGCCCGGAATGGGCGTCGACTTCAATGAAGANCTGGCGGAGTCCAGAATAATAGATCCCACAGGTTGGTCGCCTCAGCTGAGAAGGAACGATGGAGCCTTCACAAACTGGTGACAATAGTAGGTTTGATATCATCTGATTTTCCATGTTGTGGCGTAAGCAAAGTGGATGTATCCTAGGCTNTGGTGCTCCTCTAAAATAAGNGGNATACTTCACGAAATAACCACAGTAGGAGGAAATAGGAAATGACCGACCTTCGGAAAACGGTCGCCATTGTCGGAGTAGACGAATCCGATGAGATAGGCAAGGTACCGGATAAATCGAATCTCCAACACCATGCCGAGGCAGCATATAACGCACTTGAGGACGCAGGAATGTCCATGAAGGATGTTA
This sequence comes from Chloroflexota bacterium, assembly GCA_002708065.1. GTDB lineage: Bacteria > Chloroflexota > Dehalococcoidia > Lucifugimonadales > UBA826 > UBA11795. The sequence continues at coordinate 28,545 of PAOO01000048.1, read as the reverse complement.
ATGGGCTGTTTACGGCAGGGACGTCGACACTGAATCTCGCTGAGTATCTCGGCATCGAACCCAGCTTTACCGATACCACTGCTGTCGGGGGATCTTCGTTCATAATTCACATTGCTCACGCGATGGCTGCTATAAATGCAGGTTACTGTGATGTGGCATTGGTGACCCATGGGGAGGCTGGCAGAAGTGCTAGAAGCAGGGCAGGTGGAAATGCTTCCGACCCGGGTTCTCAGTTTGAGACTCCGTATGGTTTTTTAGGGGCTCCTATCAATTACGCCATGGCTGCNCGTAGGTATATGCANGAATATGGTGAAGAGCATGCCCGTCAAGGAATGGCAGAAGTTGCAGTAGCTACNCGGAAATGGGCACTTTTAAANCCGAAAGCGTATATGAAGGATGAAATGACCTTCGATGATTACCACAATTCCAGGTGGATTTCCGAGCCGTTTCACCTATTTGATTGCTGTTTGGTCACAGACGCAGGCGGAGCCTACGTTATAACCTCTGCAGAAAGNGCGAAGGATGCAAAGAAGAAACCTGTGTGGGTCCTTGGTGCNGCAGAATCACACGATCATAATTTGATCAGNCAGATGCCTGATCTGACCCGAACAGTGGCAAAGAATACAGGNCCGTTGGCACTGGAGAGGTCAGGTGTTACTCATGATGATATCGACCTTGCGATGATTTATGACTCATTTACNTATACNGTAATTGCCACTTTAGAAAGTCTTGGTTTCTGCGGGCCTGGGGAAGGCCCGGACTTTGTCGCTAATCAACGAACTGCTCCTGGNGGAGATTTCGCTATGAACACATCGGGAGGAGGGCTCTCATATACTCACTCAGGTATGTACGGAATGTTCCTCGTGCTCGAAGCGGTGAGGCAGTTAAGAGGTGAGTGTGGGGAGCGGCAACTTGACGACCCCAAGTTATGCCTGATAAATGGTACNGGAGGATCGCTCTCCTCTACCGGAACCACCGTTCTCGCGGTAGATTAGACAGNAGGAGAAAAAAAGATGGCTTACAACAAACCGATACCAGTACCGCAGGGTGAATCTGACGTTTACTGGGAAAAAGCAAAACAAGGGGAACTGTGGCTTCGGAAGTGTAATGATTGTGGGAACAGTTATTTTTATCCCAGGGACATTTCACCTTGCTGTTTTTCGAAAGATACAGATTGGGTGCAAGCTAGTGGGAAGGCTACCCTGTTTACGTATGGCATAGTACAAAGGGCGCCGCATCCTGGTTTCGTGGATGACGTGCCATTTGTTACTGCAGTAGTCGAACTTGAAGAGGGCCCAAAGATGGCAACCAATATATTAATTGAGAATCCAACTTTTGATAATCTCAAGATAGGTATGGATCTACAGGTCGTGTTTGAAGATATTACGGAAGAACTGGCACTTCCAAAGTTCAAACCTGCATAGGGGATATCAGGAGGATAAAAAAGGGTAATGACCCTCGAACAAAGGGCCCTTNCCCTTTTCGCNGGGGNGANNTTTCAATGTCGGAGAGAAAACATCTATTCTGGCAGTCAAGATTTACATGATGTACATGGGCACATTTTGCGCAGGACGGCGAAGGGGAAAATTCCGGTGTAATGCCCGTCACTCCATAGGAATTGTATGGCGTAGTTACCTATCATTAAGTGATCCTCGGCCTGTAAATCTAATGGAACGGTGGCTGGATCCAGTAACTGTCGCTTACTCCATTCCTCTACACATTCGGCACATTGGCAACTGATTCGTATCTCTTTACTAGTGTAAGAACTTTCGTGAGAGTCGTTCCATCGTATAAAGATTCTCTCTCCGCAAAGCCCAACCTTTTCTATGCCTAATTTTTCTGCCACTATACGTCTCCAAACTTTTTACAAAATGTTGAGTAGCTTGCTTAGAATTATCCCGAATTATCTAGACTGTAAAACGTTCTACTGCTCAATGTACCCAATGTAAGGAAGATTTCGATACTTCTGATTTACGTCTAATCCATACCCGACAACGAAATAGTCGTCTATTTCGAACCCAATATAACTCAGTGGGATCTCCACTTCTCTTCGAGCAGGTTTGTCTAATAATGTACAAACATCTATTGATTTAGGGTTCTTTTTTGATAATAGCTCTATCAAAAACGATAGTGTTCGCCCTGAGTCGACTATGTCTTCCACCAAAATTACATGTTTACCTTGGATATCTTCAATGGAGTTATCATGGAGACTGATATTACCTTTCATTGCACCTTTGTAACTCGAAATGCTAATAAATTCTATTGTTACATCGGAATCTATGGATCTCAACAAATCCGCCATGAAGCAAATTGAACCTTTGAGAACAGAGATTAGAATTACAGTGCCTTGGTAATCGTTCGAAATATCCTGACCTAATTCCGAGACACGATTCGAGATTTCTTTGGCGGATATTAATGTTGTGATGTTCATTTTTCAGGAACCAGAGTACGACTTGTAAGGAAGATTAGGAAATGCCACAGGGCTAGTTATATATAATCAGCTTTGAATCGCATAGATTAATCTTAGAAACATGGATTGGGTCATGATTGTTAGTGTGTGTAAACTGTTTTTAATATTACCCTCACGTTCCCTTAAAGATAAGAGGAGAATTGTAAGATCTCTCACTGAGAAGGCAGCATCAAGATTCCGAATTTCAGTATCCGAAGTTGACTCTAATGATGTTCCGGCCGCGGCTGTAATAGGTATGTCATCGGTAAGTTCTGAATCCAGACATGCTAATAGCATAATTGACAGAGCCATTGAATTTATTCAGGCGGAGAGACCTGATATCGAAATGATGGATGTTGAACGCGAAACCCTGACCGGATTTTAGGCAACTATTCGCTTGGATGTAGATGCTTTCATAAACCATGTCAGGAATACTGAATGGTATGAAGATCAAATAGTTCATTGGCAGAGAATACCGGGCAGGGAGAGAGTCGAAGGAAAACTTCGGTCCCCCCTCTCTTCCAATACCATCCGGGCGTTGGAAGAGGATGGTATCAATTCCCTTTTCTACCACCAGGCTGAAGCGATAAATTTGTTAGCGTCCGGTAAGAATGTGATGGTTGCCACCTCAGCATCGAGTGGAAAGACACTTTGTTACAACATTCCAGTTGTTGAGACCCTTTCTAAAAATCGTTTAGCTCGTGCAATGTACATCTTTCCCACAAAGGCACTTTCACAAGACCAGGGAAGGAATCTTNAGAATATGGTCTCCAAACACAGAAGTCTTCGACACGATATATTCGACGGAGATACTCCCATAATTGAAAGATCTGACATCAGGAGAAACAGCCGAATTCTCATCACCAATCCCGACATGCTTCATCTGGGGATTTTGCCTAACCATAAATCTTGGTACGCCTTTCTGCGAGATTTGGAGTATGTAGTCATCGACGAAGCACATGTTTATAGAGGTGTATTTGGATCGCATGTATCGAACCTGTTGAGGAGGCTCAGGAGAATCTGTGCCAGACTGGGGGCTAAACCAAGATTTGTCCTATGTTCCGCTACGATTGCAAACCCCAGGGAGCATGCAACTAATTTGACTGGACTGGATTTTGAGGTTATTGAGATTGATGGATCTCCTTCGTCGGGTAAGGACTTTGTTTTTTGGAATCCACCCCCAGTAGATATTTCAGAAGGAAGTCGACGGAGTACGAACGGTGAATCTGCAAGATTAACCGCGGAGCTTTTACGGAAGCGGNTCAGGACGATGACTTTCGTCCGTGGGCGTAGACAGGCAGAGTTGGTCCATTTGTACGTAAAAGAGAATCTTTCTAGGTCCGATTCGGTTGCTGCTGGGAGATTGGCACCTTATAGGGGTAGTTACTTGCCGGAAGACAGACGGCGTATTGAGAAAGATTTGTTTGATGGAAACTTGCTAGGCCTCATAACTACNAACGCAATGGAACTGGGTATTGATGTTGGCGATCTCGACGCCACAATCATCACTGGTTTTCCCGGTACCAGAGCAAGCACATGGCAGCAAGCTGGTAGAAGCGGCAGAGGAAATCAGGATTCCCTGAGCATGTTGATAGCGTCGGATAATCCTTTGGATCAATACTTGATGAGACATCCCGACTCCTTTTTTGGTATGAACCATGAATGCGCGAGGATTTCCCCAACGAATCCTTACATCCAAAAACCCCACCTTCTATGTGCTGCCTATGAATTTCCTCTGTCGATGGATGACACGGAGTTTTTTGGAGCTGACATGCTCTGGAACGTTGATGAACTTGTGGAAGATGCTCTCCTAAAAGTCCATGAACCTAACTGGTTTATTTCTCCAGAAGTTCCGTACCCTGCAGAGGAAGTAAAGATTCGATCAATCGGTAATAGAACTTACACGTTGGTGCACGAGGACAGCGGTGTTGTACTTGAGACCATCGACGAGATGGGAGCCTTTCTCCAGATGCATCCAGGGGGTATCTATCTTCACCAGGGAGAGTCACATCTAATAACAGAAGTAGATCTGCAGTCGTGTACAGTGTATTGCAGGGAAGTAAAAGTACCTTATTACACGGAAGTGAGAGATATCACCGAGACAAGGATTCTCGGAGAATACAAGAGCCGGAAGGCAGGGAATACAACTGTTTATCTAGGTGAAGTGAATGTCTCCACTGAAGTAGTTGGATTCAGGAGGAGAGACAAATTCACAGAGGCGATTTTGAACGAAGAATACGTGAGACTCCCAATTCTAAGCTATGACACAATTGCGATTTGGTTCGATGTGCCTGATGGAACCCTTAAGTATATTCGTAGCAGGAAACTGGATTTATCAGGAGGACTTCATGCCGTTGAACATGCTGCGATTAGTGTTTTGCCGTTGCTTGCAATGTGCGACAGGAATGATATCGGAGGAATTTCCACCCCTGTTCATCCCGACACTGGTAAGCCGCAAGTCTTCATACACGACGGCCAACCAGGCGGGATCGGACTTGCGGAGTTGGGCTACGACCAAATAGAAGAATTGTGGAATATAACCCTAAAAGTTATCCAAGAATGTAATTGTGAGGACGGTTGCCCTGGATGCATACAATCTCCAAAGTGTGGAAGTAACAACATGCCTCTAGACAAAGAGGTTGCAGGGACAATACTACAAGAGATAATCACAGGATAAGAATGGCTAAACGAAAGCTTGGAAAAGAGATCCAACGTAACGGGCGGATACATGGGGAGAAAGGAATAACTATCGCCGTGGCATCTGATTTGCTCAAGGTTGAAGGAATACCGATTCGTGATGCAGAAGTTTCCTATTACAGCCGGGAATTTCCGATTGAAAGTTTCTCCGTTTCGGAGAGCGCTTCCTCTTCCTGGGCAGAAACTGAGAGGGAGTCGGTGTCACCAGAGACCTCTCTTCTTTACAAGCAGTATCAGACCGAAATTCTGCCATGGGTCGGAAGAATAAGTAACGTAGGTAGAAGGGTTCCAGAAGTTGCCGGAAGTGCGAGCGATGTGACGGAATCCGTCAGAGAAAAGGCTCGATCACTCGGTTATGGGGAAGTAGGATTTACACGATTTGACAGAAGATATATATACAGCAACAGGCGGGATCAGGTAAGGACTGACCTGCCAAATGCTATCTGTCTTGCTCTAGAGCAAGACTATGTTAGGACTCAGGATATTCCAGGACTGGATGCGGAAAAAGCCCAAGGTGACGCGTACTTGATGCAGGCTAAGCTCTCGATTGAACTTGCAGATTTTCTTCTTGATCTTGGATACCAAGCGCAAATATCTGGACCGGCATGGCATTTTGGGCCGGTCATCCCGATGTTTGTCCAATCTGGACTTGGTCAGTTAGGGGTAAACGGACAATTGCTGTCGCCCCATTTCGGATCCAGGGCTAGGTTACAGGTTGTAATTACCGATGCTCCTTTGAAACACGACACACCTGTCGATTATGGAATTTACAAGCTTTGCGAAACCTGTCAGATATGTTTTATGAGGTGCCCAGGGAAGGCGATACAAGCTCAACGTGTGTGGTTTCGAGGAGTGGAAAAACATAAGCTAATTGCTCGCAGATGTCGCCCGGTCATGACTAGATTCTCCGGTTGCGGGATTTGTATTAAGGTTTGTCCGGTCCAGAAATACGGAATGACTTCTGTGATGGACCATTATTTAGAAACAGGAGAGATACTNGGTAAAGGNTCCGATAACCTTGAAGGNTATCAANTACCAGAAAAGGGTTATTTTCCTCCGGGTAAAGTGCCTTCTTTCAATCGTGACTTCTTTGACATGCCAACTGGTAAAGAAAGTGAAAACGCTTTAGATGAACTTAAGAAAACCTTGGATAATGGTGATTCACTCTCCGAAAATGAGAAAGAAAAGGCATGGAAAACTTTCCAGAATAGAATTGTTATTCAAAATGAGCAAGGCGCCAAAGTCATTGATATGGGTATGGATATAGATCTGTAATAATTAATTTAAATGACTATAAAAATTATAAATCAGATTGACCACAACACTCTCGTGTGATACTTTTCCGTAAATAGTTAGCCTAATTTCCAAGGAGGAAGACATGGCTGGAGAAGGTAAGTTTGAGGTAGAGATAATCTACTGTGTGCCTTGAGCGCATCATGGTACGGCGGCCTGGATGGCCGGCGAGTTTTTTGCAGAAGGCGGCAAAGATGTCGCCATCAAGATTACCCCGGGTACTGGCGGAATATTGCAGGTTTTTGTTGACGGAGACAAGATCTATGATAAGGCCGAGGAAGACGGGCAATTTCCTAACCTGCCAAGGGTAAAGGAAATGCGAGCTTCGATAAGAGAGAAATTGGAAGCTGTAGCCGTATAAGGCACCTTTAGCAAGCTGTAAGATTTAAAAGCCCCGGGCCCCAGGTCCGGGGCTTTTTATATATTAATGGGTTGATCAGAGAATTTAGCTCTGCTCAATGCCGGCCTTAATTTTAAGTTCTTATGCGTAGGTCAATGGTTGAAGACACTGAAATAACTAGTTCCGAGTCTCGATAAATCCTCTTTGAATCAATTGCGACGTAACAGAGCAAAGTTCATATTAATCTCCGCAGGTGTTCTGCTTGCTTTTGCGGCATATTGGTTGGCGTTAGATGGAAAAATCGTTTGGTCAATTTCTCCTACCATAGCTGCGATAGGTGCTCTTTTCCTGTCTGGCAGATACGTCAATTCCTCAAAATGGATAGTTCGCAGTTACAAAGGATTATCGGACAAGGATATCAATGAACGCTTTGATATGTCCGACGATTCAAGTCGGCTTATGCAGATCGAATTGCGAAGGGTATTAACGGGCTCGTCATTGTTGTTGCTCGGTTCGGTCCTTTGTTTGGCGGCACTAGCGCTGTTTCGAGATACTCATTCATATTTGCCCGCATGGAGCATGTTTGTAGGTTCTATTCTGGTTTCTTGTATGGGCGCATCGTTATTAAAAGGCAGCCGGAGGCCTCATGGATTTTTAATTTCAAGCCAGCGACGACATTATTATGTAGCAATCACACTTTTTGCCATACTCGTAATGACATTGTTGTTGAGAATTTATGACATCACAGAATTCCCTGCAGGATTATGGTACGACGAGGCGGATAACATTGTACGTGCAGCCGCTTTCCATCACGATCCATCTAGTACCCCAGTGTTTTCTCCATCTACTCATTTGCCCACTCTTTTTCTTATACCAATTGCTTTTCTACAGGAGGTGCTTGGCCCGAACTGGATAGCTGGACGTCTCGTTGCGATTCTGTTTTCTATCGGCTTTGTTGGAGCAACATTTTTGTTGGCGCACCGAATTGCTGGAATTTCTGTCGCTCTTATATCTGCATATTTAGCCTGTGTGATGCGCTGGAGCCTTAACTGGGGCAGGATCGGCATGCACGGCATTACCGCAGCATTTTTTTCTGCCATTTGCGGCTATTTACTCCTCAAAGCTATCAGGAAATGGAGTCCATTCTGGTTCTTCTGGTCCGGCCTCGCAATTGGGATTGGAATGTGGTTTTATGCGGCGTTTCGTATGTTTCCCTTGGTGGCTATAGTCATTCTTGCAATAGGGATAACTGTCTCGTATCCAGGCTGGAAAAGGGTCGTAATATCACTCACAGCCCTTTTATGGGGTAGCTTTTTGGGTGCTGGACCAGTGATCCAACATGCAATTTTGGAATCAGAAGAATTTTTCCACCGCACCAGAGAGTCTTCTATATTTACCTTGCACAACCAAAATCAGTTATGGGAGGTGTTTATTGAAAATTTGTATGAGCATTTGATGATGTTTAATGCTGTGGGTGACCCTAATCCACGCCATAACATTCCAAACGAACCGATGTTGGATCCAATAACTGGGACATTATTTCTTGTAGGGGTTTTGATAATAATTTTTCACAGAAGATGGATTATGTTCATATTACCTGCTTGGGTTTTAATCATGATTATGCCGGGAGTTTTGACAGTTCCATGGGAATCTCCACAGTCTTTGCGTTCTATCGGGACATTGCCAGCTGTGATTGTAATATCGACACTTCCAATTGCTATGCTGTGGAGACTGTCTCGGCTATCTTTTGGGACTACGGGGCAGTCTTTAACAACTGCGGCAATAGTGATCACCCTCGCGGGTGTCGGGGTTTTGAACATATATGGGTATTTTGGAATTCAACGGAATGACCCCGAAGTATTTGCAGAGTTTTCGACTGCAGAAACTATTATGGCTAAACGGTTCAAAATTCAGCAGCAAAGAGGTTATAGCCTATTTGCGTCACGCCAGTACCTTTACAGCCTGTCAGCTTCAGTTGTGAGTGGCAATATTCATTATGAAAGTTTGCAATCCCCTCGCAATTTACCTTTGAGTATTGAAGATATTCATAAAGGTGGGGCTGTATATCTGGAACCTCGAGAGAAAGGAATTTTTGATCTTCTTAGAATTTATTATCCGGGGGCTACTTTTGATGAAATAAAGGCACCTTCAGGCGGGGATACAGTTTTATATGAAGTACTTATCAGCAGACAGATCATTCAAGATTCTCANGGTATTGAAGTTTCATTACGTGATGCTAATAATGAACTATATGGGAGAAAAGCAACCTCTCTTTCGATGCCGTGGTCTATTGGTATAGAAGATGCGANCCTTCCTGCAGACTTCGAGTTATCATCATCCCTGCATATAAAAGAAAAAGGCCGATATTCTTTCACGGTCAAGGGAATTGGAACTCTAAAAATCGATGGATTAATAATCGACGATTCCTTAACNGAATCAACGGCAATAGAGCTGGCTGTGGGACTTCACACGGTGAAAGTCACTGGAGTAGTCAAATCTTCATCAGATTACACACAAGTGCTCTGGGCATCTAAGGATCAAGAAATGAGTCCGATTGCTGAAAACGCTCTTTACATATGGCCTGTTAGACCTGTAGGGATGGCCGGAGTGTTAGAAGGAGAAAATAGGCTCAGAGTGGCGGAAATTATTGGTACCGTTGACACTTTTTACTATGCGAATGAGTTAGGTGAACCGTACACAGCTACTTGGGGAGGATATTTATCCGTCCCGATTCAAGGAGCATACAAATTTCACATCAATGGAAATGTGGGCACTAGATTGATGGTTAATGATGTTCAGATTGCCCATTCCAGTTTGTCAGAAGAAGATGGTTTTGGAGAAATGGTTCAGCTAGAGAGAGGGGATTGTCTAATCATAGTCAAATATGAGTCTACCGGTCCTCCACCTGCTTTTTCCATTGAATGGACAAATCCGCAAGGCGAGAGAAGCCTTCTACCTTTGGATTTAGTGAGACCTGATCCGGCGCTTATGATTTTCGTGGACCATGGTAGTGAACAAAATCTTCGTTGATATACTTGTTTCCTTCGTAGCGTTAGTATTTGGGTCCTTCGTATTGTGTACGTCTGGATTCGGGATTGGCTTGGCGGCATCTCCTTTTATGCTTCTTGCCATAGACGCCAAAACGGTTGTAGTAATAATAAACACGGTTTCTTTGGCTGCATTCGCCTTATTGATTTTACAGAACCGAAACAAAATAAATTACAGGGAAATGTGCCTTCCTATCGCTGCGGGAATACTAGGAGTTCCTGTAGGCCTCGTATTCTTTGAGAGAATGAATCCTGAAATATTGAGCATAGTCATAGGCACACTGATAATCATCCTGGGATTTTTCGCTAAATATCTGAATAGGCAAATCATTAATAAGAATACGCCGGTCTTTGTAGTGGTGTCGTTTATTGTCGGAGGTCTGCTTACGTCTACCGGAATAGGCGGTCCTTTAATGGCGCTGGTAGCGTTGGCTAGGGGCTGGACAAAGGACACTATAAGAGGGTCTTTGCCACTTTTTTATTTGTTCGTTGAAGGTATAGCAGTTGTTGGCTATTCATTGACAGGCAGATTGGATCGGGGCACTTTAACATTAACAATTGTTGGATTGATTCCTGTTTTAATCGGATTTTTTCTAGCCTCAGCATTTGCTAGGAAGGTTCCTGAAACCACGTATAGGAAATTGATAGTCGTGGTTATAATCACGGCCGGTTTACTTGTAATATTCAAGGAGGCTTCAGGCCTCGTGTGACGAATGAATAAGCGCTTGAGAATGTTGGAGTAAACATGAAGATCACAAAGGTAGAGTCCGTAGCGGTCGATAGATTTCTGTTCGCCAAGATTTATACCGATGAAGGGATAGTAGGATATGGCGAATCTGGGGCATGGGGATTCTTAGAACCTTCTGCGGCTGCTATCGATAAGTTTGGCGAATATCTAACTGGGAAAAACCCCCTACTCATTGAACATCATTGGCAGTATATGTATCGGTTCAGCCACTTTCGTGGCGCTGCAATCATGGGTGCATTAAGCGCTTTGGATATTGCTCTATGGGACATAGCTGGAAAAAACTTTGGGGTGCCTGTACATCAGCTTCTAGGAGGTAAGACTAGGGAGAAAGCACGAGTTTACTATCATGTTTTTGGTAGTACTAGGGACCAACTGATCAATGGAGTCAAAGAGGCCAAACTGAAAGGATTTACGGCAGTTGGACACTTGACCCCATTTCTTGATGAAGGCAGGAATTTGCCTTATTTCAAGACTCATGTTAGCAAGATGCGAGAGGCTATAGATGCGGTCCGCATGTACAGGGATGCGGTGGGAGATGAAGTTGACCTTTGCATCGAAATTCATCGTAGGCTGTCACCCGCAGAGGCAGTTGTTTTAGCGAGGGGGATAGAGGAGTTTCACCCACTGTTTTATGAAGACCCAATTCTCCCCGACAATTTCGATGCAATGGGCCTAGTAGCTAACGGTATTTCTATTCCTATAGCGACTGGGGAAAGGCTTCATTCTATACATGAGTTTCAAATGCTACTCAGTAGAGGTGCCGTCCAATATATCAGACCTGATGTTTGTCTTGCTGGAGGCATAACGCACACAAAAAAAATAGCAGCATTGGCTGAAGCCCATTATGTCGGAGTAGTTCCTCATAACCCGTTGGGTCCTATAAGTACTGCCGCTTGTCTCCAGATCGCAGCTGCTATACCGAATTTTACTATACAAGAATATCCCTTGGGCGAGCATGAACCACCTAAGAGTGAGATCGTTAACAAGCCCCTCGAACTGAGAGAAGGATTCCTAATGATCCCCGAGGCGCCCGGCATCGGCATAGAAATTACTGAAGATGCGCCGGAAAGATTCCCGGCTGTAAGTAGACCGGTTAACACAAGGCTTCATGTAGATGGCTCTGTACTTGACCAATAGCAAGTATTTCAAGAGCTTTACTGTAATTGACCACCTCCAAGGGCAATTATAGAATCTCGAAGGTGAACCTTGTCTTTTACTTGTTGGGATCAGGTATGGGAAGGGTTAACACTTAAAGGAAGTAAACAAATCCGGAGATATGCTCCTGCAAACCTAGTTATTAGCCTTCTGCGTTAGCAAGGGTCGCGCGGAAGGTTTTTTGTTGCAATGCAGAATCCTACAACTAAATAAGTACGAGGTTTTAGAGATGAATGACGAAAAACTGTCTGAACTCAGATACAGAATCCGACATTCGGCAGCGCACGTAATGGCAGATGTTGTCACATCAATGTATCCAGATGCGAAGTTGGCTATAGGCCCTCCAACCGACGACGGTTTCTATTATGACTTTCTAGTCGGCAACCCTTTTACTGATGAAGACCTTACAAAAATTGAAGGGCAAATGAAGAAAATTATTGGAAAGAACCTTCCTTTCCAGTATGCAGAATATTCACGTGAAGAAATACTTAAAATGAACGTAGATGAGCCTCTTAAATTGGAAGTAATAGCAGAGATACCTGAAGAAGAAACGATTAGCACGTATAAACATGGGGAATTTGAAGATCTTTGTGCGGGGCCTCATGTGGAGGCTACAGGGAAGATCTCAGCTTTTAAGTTAATCAATGTTGCAGGCGCTTACTGGAGGGGAGACGAAAATAGGCCAATGCTCCAGCGGATNTATGGNACCGCTTGGGAAAGCCAAGATTCCCTNGAAAAGCACCTCAATCGTTTAGAGGAAGCACGTAAAAGGGATCATAGAACTCTGGGCAGAGAATTGGACCTGTTCTCAGTCCATGAAGAGATTGGTCCCGGTTTGATTATCTGGCACCCTAAGGGAGCTCGTATACGAAACCTCTTTGAAGACTTCTGGAGGGACGAACACTACAACAGAGGCTATGACCTCGTTTACACACCTAACATTGGTAGGGCTAACCTATGGCAAACCAGTGGGCACCTCGAATACTTCAAGGAGAGTATGTTTGCTCCATCAGAAACCGATGGGCAGGATTATTACCTTAAACCGATGAACTGTCCTTTCCACATTTTGTATTACCGATCTACGCTTCGTAGTTACAGGGACCTTCCTATGAGAATAGGAGAACTGGGAACCGTTTATCGTTATGAGCGAGGTGGAACACTCCACGGAATGCTTCGAGTAAGAGGATTTACTCAAGATGATGCCCACATTTTCTGCAGACCCGATCAAATTGAAGACGAGATAAATGAAGTTCTAGATCTTACTTTTGACTTGCTGAATGCTTTTGGATTTGAAGAGTTTACCTTTAATTTATCTACTAGACCTGAAAAAGCGGTCGGCTCTAATCAGCAGTGGGATCTTGCTGAAGATTCCCTCAAGAAAACACTTGAAGATAGGGGATTGGACTATGAGATAGATGAAGCCGGAGGTGCTTTTTATGGACCAAAGATTGATGTGANTATCCGAGACGCNATAGGAAGGCCTTGGCAGTGCACTACCATACAATTTGACTTTAACTTGCCTGAACGATTTGGGCTTTCTTATATTGGCGNAGATGGAGAAGAACATCAGCCTTACATGGTTCACCGAGTCATATTTGGATCCCTTGAAAGGTTTATGGGGATTCTAATTGAACACTTTGGTGGTGCATTTCCGGTCTGGTTGGCTCCAGTTCAAGTTAAGATAATCCCCATAGCCGATAGGCACCTGGAATATGCTGGAAATGTTAGCGAACATCTTGCGAATGCCGGCATCAGNGTGGAAGTGGATGANGGTAACGATAGGATGAATGCCAAGATACGACAGGCCCAGCTGCAAAAAGTGCCATATATGTTTGTGGTGGGAGACAGGGAGGTTGAATCCGACTCTGTTAGCGTTCGTATTAGGTCCGGAGAAAACTTAGGTACAGTTTCTGCGACCGATATTACCGCACGGATTTTGGGAGAAGTTTCTTCACGTTCTTAACTGTCGAAACGATGGATCTTTGTTGATGATGGCACGTCTCTGTGCTATATTCAGTTCAGTCCAGTGATTCCTCTGGACTATTTATGTTTGGAAAAAATGGAGCAGGAACATACCTAAAAACTATAGAGTAAATGACCGTATTCGCGTGCCCTCAGTGTTATTAGTAGACGACAAAGGGAACCAACTGGGAGAGATGCCTACCTCAGAGGCACTTGACCTGGCCACAGAGAGGGGATTGGATCTTGTGGAGGTTGCTCCCGCTGCTGACCCTCCCGTATGTAGGTTACTGAATTACGGGAAATTCCGTTACGAGGCAACCCGAAAAGAACGGGAATCGCGAAAAGCAAACAAGTCCAGATCCAAGAACCAACTCAGGGAAGTACGTATGAAAACGCGTATTGGTGAGCATGACAGGTTGGCAAAGACNAGGCTTGTAAAGCGCCTATTGACACAAGGCTCCAAGGTTAAAGTGTCGGTCATGTTNAGGGGTCGCGAAATGCAGCATCCTCATATAGGGATGGCATTACTGAAAAATGTAGCAGAGGATCTTCAAGAAGATGCCATGTTAGACAAAGCTCCTGGTTTTGAAGGCAGATTTCTTTCAATGATCCTGTCTCCTAGTGCCGCTCTTAAGAAACAAATAGAGAACAAGGAACTTGAAAGTGCCAAAGCTTAAGACACATAAAGGGGCTAAGAGAAGATTTAGGGTGAGCGGATCTGGGAAGCTTCTCCGNATGAAAGGTCTACGAAGTCACCTCCGAAGAAAGAAACCTAAAAAGGTAAAAAGACTGTATTCAGGAACGTTGCCTGTGAGTGAAGCCGATGCGCCTCGAGTGAAGAGATTACTTCCGTATAGATAGAGGTNGAAGGCTAACCACCGGTAGGAGAAATTAACTTTGACTAGAATTAGAGGGGGCGTCACAAGGCGCCGTAGGCACAAGAAAATCCTCGGGATGACCAAGGGTCATCAAGGGGTGCGCCATAGGCTTTTTAGGCGTGCAAACGAATCTATGCTTCACGCACAGCAATATGCATTTGACCACAGAAGGCAGAAGAAAGGTGAAATGCGAAGACTATGGAANATCCGAATCAACGCGGCTGCTAGGGCTAACGGAATAAGTTACAGCAAGCTNATACACGGACTCAATCTTGCGGGCATCGAAATAAACAGAAAAATGCTTTCGGAACTCGCAGTGACTGACGGACAAGCTTTTGCTGAGATTGTCCAGCACGCACAATCTGCTCTTGAACAACAGGCAGCCTAGTTAGTAGATAAGTACAATCGCGATTATTGTTGGCTTTGGGTGATGCCGCCGGCCATTATCTAGTACCAATAATTTCAATATCTTTTGCGAGCTCCATAGGCTTGATCGGGTTCGTGTGTAACACTCTAGCAACACCATCCCTATCAAGTATAAACACTGGAGCAGTGTGTATAACTTTATACCGTCTATCTAGCGCTGACTTAAGCGAATCAATTCCGGTTTTCGGGCTGCCGTTGCTGTTAACCGGGTTCACAAAATAAGAATTCCATATAGGTCTCAAATCTTGTTCTTTACCAGATATAAATGACCAATTTGACGGTAAATTCCATTTTTCAACGAATTGGCTCATAGCTTCAGGCGTGTCTTGTTCTGGATCTACAGTAACGATATGAACTTGGACTCTCTCAGTGGCGAGGCCATCCCCCAAAGCGGTTCTAATATTCGATGTCACAATTGGACACACGTCTGTGCATCGAGTGAACATAAATGTTAAAACCGTGATTTTGGATTTACTACTGCTGTTGGTGACCACTCTCCCTCTGTGGTCCACAAGCGAATATGAATACCCTTCATGGTTTGAGAGCTTTGTGCCGGCAAGATGATTGGGGTTACCGCAAGATGTTAATATCAATAGTGCAACAGAAACGCCAGCGAGAAACGCCTGTGGCAGGGAATCATAGGCGGACAAGAAGGAAGGAAGCCTTAGTTGGAGAGCTACTTTTCTGACGACCGTTCAAGCAGGAAGGCGATTAGAGGCGTGAGGATTAATAACGCTAAACCTAGCCCAATGACCCCAATGGTACCAATTTCGGTATTGTGGTGTATTTGGTAAAAGGCATAACCTAACGTTATCGCAAATATGGCTATTAGGGCCAACGAAAGTAGGGGCACAACTGCAGAGAGTACTACCTTATTCACTTAATCTCCCGTCACTATGACTATCTTCACACTTGCGGTACATTACCCATTCTATTGAATCACTGTCTATCATTCAATTATACCGTTTCTGTCTTCTCTTGAGCCCTCTTCAAACCACTTAAAAAAAACTATTATTATTAGAGTTAAGAATAGAAATCCGCTTCCTACTTTCATGATAATTCCGCCAATCTGTTGATCGACTAGAGGCGTAATATTCCACAACCTAGGAGCGTTNNCATAGTGGTCATATATAGGTTCCGGNGCNAAAGTGATAATTCCNAACACTATTATTTGGGCTAATGACATGACAAAAAGATATATGAGCTGCAACGGATAGGAAAGCCTCGGTAATTCCGGCACTTTGCTACATATCGGCCACCACATTACAAATGAGACAACCATAAATAGCAAGTGCTCTCCCACATGTACCGAATGGTATGAGACCGATAGTCCGTAGAGTACAGGAAGATGCCATACGGAAAATACAAGATTAAAGATCACAACTGCAGATACAGGATGAATGATTACCTTCGAGATACTTAACACAACACTCTTTCTGACTAGGGGAGAGATCAGCCATTCTGGCGTTCCCAAGATGAGAAGGGGAGGGGAAACTAGAGTTAATAATACGTGCTGAACCATATGAGCACTGAAAAGGTAGTCATCGCTCATTATGTGGAGTGGAGATAGTAGGGAGAGAAAAATCACCAGCACACCAGTAGTGAACAAAAGCGGCTGCTTTGGCGATAGGTTCGGCGATAACCCGTATTTTTTTCTCACAGGACCTATAGCGAAGAGGTATACAGACTGCAGAATTATTAGACCAATAACTGCATCGGGATGGCCATGCCAGTGAAGCCAGATTGAACTGGCAAGTTCACCCATTTTTGACCAGACGCCTTATACCAGAAAGGGACTTTTGGATCAAAACAATGATTTAAATAGAACCATTAAAGCTATTATCACAGTGGCAGCAAGCATGAAACCACCGACGAACAAAATTGAAAAGATTTTGTGCTCAAATTTAAGGTGCATGTAATACATGGCAACAAGAGCAAACTTACCTGCTGACAAGACGAATAGTACTGGGATGATCCAGTGTCCAAGCCATTCCAGGTAAAAAATGCCTACCTCGATCGCTGTCACTGTTGACAGGATCATTGCAATTTTGAAATATAATACTGAGGTTGGATGTCCTGTGTGGACTTCGGAAGAAGTGGNCTCCTGACTCATATGCTCTCAACTTGCCCGCTAGAAGCCGGGAAATACTCCGAATAGATAAACGACAGTGAAAATCACAATCCAAACCACGTCCACGAAGTGCCAGTAAAGGGCAGCTAGATCCACATCAAGGTTCTTCTCTGGGGTAATAACGCCTCTCTTGAATGAAAGAAAGAAAATAGAAAGAAGCCAAACCACGCCAAGCGTAACGTGTGCTCCGTGAAACCCTGTCAAAGTATAGAAAGTTGTGCCGAAGAGATTGGTCTGAGGCTTTAATCCATACTCTCCGGAGAATTCTTCCACTCCAACTTTGCATTCCTTGTCAAACACTTCCTGCTCCAAGGCGGTCATTTCATGGGCATTAATACAATCTACATGGACGTGCAGCGTTGCGAAACTACTGAATTCATAAACTTGGAAACCAATGAATGTTGCCCCCATGATTGCAGTCGAGACCATCCAAATACGAAATGCCTTTATGTTGCGTCGGGTCAGTGCAGAATAGGCAAGTACCATGCTCATACTGCTCATCAAAAGCACGAAAGTGCTGACCGAAGTCACTGGGATATCAAATACGTCTATGGGCATTGGTCCTGACAGGCTTTTACCTTTGTAAACAAGGTAGGTTGCTATGAGAGAACCAAAGAACATGCAGTCTGAACCCAAAAAGGCCCACATGAGCATTTTTCTATGATTCAGTCCTGTATATGTATCTTCGTGTTCGCCGTGCGCAGGCGCCGTATGTTCTTGTGCCAACTAATCTTCCTTCCTCAATGGGCGGTGTCCTCATCGGGGTCGTTTACAGGTTCGAGTGACCATGCATAAACGCCCACGAATCCAATAAATGTTCCTAATATAGCTATTCCCCACGGAACTATAAGGTCATTAAAAACTATTCCGTACGCCGCAATAAATATGCCGAGTGAGACAACGAACGGCCAGTAGGAAGGTTGTGGTAGATGAATACCATGTCCTTCATCCTCTCCCGATCCTCCTGCAGCGGGGATCTCTCTTTGAGGGTCACCTTGCTTGGTAGCCCACCAATCATCTAGAGATCGCACTACTGGAATCTCCTTGAAGTTGTATTCTGGGGGTGGTGAAGGTATGGACCATTCTAGTGTCCTNGCATCCCACGGATCCCCTGGAGCANGTTCCCCATTCCTCCAACTCTTAACCATGTTTTGAATAAATATGAGAAATCCTACAATGAGGAATACTACCCCAAGCGTTGAGACGCCATTCCAGAGTTCCCATCCCATTCCCTCAACATAGGTGTATATCCGGCGAGGCATTCCATCAAGCCCCACAAAATGCATTGGGAAAAAGGTGATGTTTTGCCCAATCATCATTAACCAAAAATGTACTTTGCCAAGTTTCTCATCAAACATCCTACCCGTGTATTTGGGAAACCAGTAATAAATTCCGGATATAAGCGCCATAATGGCGCCTCCGAACAATACATAATGAATGTGCGCGGGTATGAAGTAAGTATCTTGTTGTTGTGCGTCAGAAGGGGAAACTGCGTGCATAACGCCACTTATGCCTCCAATAAGGAACATTGCAATAAATCCCAAAGCAAAAAGCATAGGGGTATTAAGTCGTAGTGAACCATTCCAGATCGTTCCAATCCAGTTAAATACTTTTATTCCAGTTGGAACGGCAATAAGCATAGTCGTAACTGTGAACACGGCGTTTGCCACAGGCCCCAGTCCAACGGTGAACATATGATGGCTCCATACCATCCAACCCATGAAAGCTATTATGACGCCTGCCAAAACTACAGTCGTGTAACCNAATAATGGTTTTTTTGAAAAA
Source organism: Chloroflexota bacterium (assembly GCA_002708065.1). GTDB lineage: Bacteria > Chloroflexota > Dehalococcoidia > Lucifugimonadales > UBA826 > UBA11795. The sequence goes on along the minus strand of PAOO01000048.1, from coordinate 9,634 downwards.
ACCGGTAAGACTTCCGATACGATGCCCATTCCCGGCAGTATTAATATGTAAACTTCAGGATGTCCGAACACCCAAAACAAGTGTTGCCAAAGTACTACGCTACCTCCTTTAGCAACGTTGAAAAAATTGAAGGCAAAGTAGCGATCGAATGTTAACTCAATAAGAGCGACGGTGATTACTGGAAAAGCGAGAACTAGCAATATTGCAGTAAGGAAACTCATCCATGTAAACAGGGGCATGCGCATCATCGTCATACCTGGTGCTCGCATGTTTATGATGGTCACTATGAAATTAAACGCTGCTGCAAGCGATGCTATTCCCAGTANCTGAAGACTAATGATCCAGAAATCGATTCCGGTGCCTGGGTTTTGGTCTACTGAAGTTAGAGGTGCGTAACCGAACCAACCAGCATCGGTAGCACCTCCAATCCAGCTTAGTTTTAGCATTAATGCCCCTGCGAGGAATGTCCAATAACTGAAGGCATTTAGCCTGGGAAAAGCTACATCTCTTGCTCCAATCTGAAGGGGGATAATAAAGTTGAAAAAGGCGGCACCCATTGGCATGATCGCAAGAAATATCATGGTGGTGCCGTGCATTGTGAATAGCTGGTTGAAGACTGCGGCGCTCACGATATCTAGTTCGGGGCCGCTGAGTTGAACACGCATGAGGGTAGCTTCAACGCCCCCAGAAAGAAACATAATAAAGGCTGTAACGCCGTATAGAATTCCGATTCTCTTGTGGTCTACCGTGGTTAGCCAGTTCCAGATACCGGTCGGGTGTACGGGCCTTGGGACTGCCAACGGAAATGTGCTCACTTAGGCTTCCTCCCGCTTTAGGCAAGATTTTTCATATTTTCTTTTGAAGGTCATTTCAGCGTTGTCAGGTAGGAAACTAATGACGAAATTTGGGCTTCAGATAGTGCACGGTTGGGATCTGTATATACCGCGGCCTGAGCAGACATAATATTTCCNGGCTTGANTGAAGAGGGTTCCTCCAGCCATTTCCTTAGGTTATTTTGAAGGTATCCATCGTTTACGACACCACCGTGACCGTCAGTATTATCCATCATGCCAGCAGCAAGGTGCCTTCGGGAAGCCACATGCGTCAAGTTGGGTCCTATCCTTCCCTTGGATCCTTTCTTTACCACAGTTTTGGTGGAATGACAGCCTGTGCAGCCAGCACTTTTGAACGTCGCCGCACCTTCAAGAGCGAGAGGATCTATGGATGTTACGGCCGGTTTTGCTTGGTTTAAAAGCCAGGTATCGAATTCCAACTGTGTAACTGCAATAACCTTAAATTTCATGTTGGAGTGGGAAGTTCCACAATATTCCGCACATTGTCCGAAATATTCTCCTGGCTCGTCTGCCTGAAACCACATGTAATTCCCTTCGGAAGGGACCATGTCGACCTTCCCGGCTAACTTTGGAACCCAGAAACTATGAATCACATCAACTGACTCTAGATTGATTTTTATAGGTTCGTTGATCGGTATAAACACCTCATTTGCTGTNACAATTTCCTCTCCTGTATTGGATGGGTTTGGATATCGAAATTCAAACCACCATTGATGCCCAATCGCTTCCAAGGTGTATTGGTCTTTCGCTTCTGCGGGAGCGTTGGAGGAGTAAAAAAGACCTTGTATCGTGGGAACNATAATAATAGCTANGAGAATGACTGGGATAATCGTCCAGGTGATTTCTAAAGCGTTGTTTCCGTGGATTTGCTTGGGTATTTCTTCCTCGTTCTTGCTTCTGAACTTGAAAACGGCNTATATCAGTGCTGCCTCAACAAGGAATAATACTATTGCCCCACCNGCCAGTATCCACCAAAAAATATCCAACTGGCTATCCGCTACTGGGCCCTTGGGATCAAATGTCGACTGGTTATTTTCAGGGTTGATAACGACACAACTGGCCATGAGTAAAATAAAGACCAGAGAGGCAAGTAAGGATGTAATTTTCCCAGGTCTGGAAAGATTCATAAACACGCTTTCAAATTCCCCTCTACTGTTTGTCGCTCATGGTGTCAGACACCAGTTGCAAAAGTTATCAAATGAGACACTNAAGCGTCAAGCCAAAAATATTGCATAAAGCTGTACTCTGTGGATCTAAGATGTGACGACACTATCGATCATTACCGCTATGAAAATTAGTCCTANATATGCGAGTGAAAACAAATATGTTGGCTTAGCAAACTCGATATTGTTTCGTTTNTTCAAGCGCCACGCCATCCCAATGAATATGAGAGTCATTAATATGGAAGTAATGCCATAAATCAGATGAAGATCATTTATGACGAAAGTTGTTGCCACCATTAGCACCAACAACAGCCAGGTATATATGAAAATCTGCCTCTTAGTATTCTCTACTCCTGAGACGACAGGTAGCATCGGTATACCGGCTTTGGCATAGTCATCCTTCAACAGCAAAGAGAGTGCCCAGAAATGAGGAGGTGTCCAAAAAAAGATGATGGCAAATAGAAAAAATGGAGCTGGGTCCAAGATGTTTCCAGTAACAGCAGCCCAACCGGCCATTGGTGGAATTGATCCCGCAGCCCCGCCGATTACTATATTTTGGGGAGTAACCCTCTTTAATCCCAACGTGTAGACAAATACATAAAAAAGTGTTGCAGAGATCACCAAAATAGCACTAATCAGGTTCGCGAATTGCCACAGCAGCGAAAAGGCAACAACGTTGAGTAATATTCCGAAAGACAAGGCGTATATAGGTTTTATGGAACCTGAAGCCACAGGCCTGTTGCTGGTCCTCGTCATTTTTACGTCTATATCTCTGTCTAGGTAGTTGTTTATCGAGTTAGCTCCTCCAGCGGCGAGTGATCCTCCTAAAAGTACAGTCATAGAAAGCCACAATTTCGGTATGCCTTCAGTCGCCAGAAATAGCCCTCCAAGCGCTGTAACTAGCAAAAGAAGAATGATTTTTGGCTTCGTTAACGCGATATATCCAGAGATCATTTAATATAAGTCCTAGCTGTTTGCTCAGTTGAAGGATCATTCCTGAAGGTCGATCTTGCAGCCGCTACCATTATTACAGTTCCCAACCAGACAAGGGTAGCGATACTGAGATGAGCAGCCCTCATATGAGCAGAGAATCCAGACCAAACAATAAACGCTCCAAACAGGAATTGAAATCCCATAAATCCGATTGCGCAATGGGATGTTTTTCTTAATAGGGAGCTCGCTTTTCCTTGTCTCATAAATGAGACTGCTACATAAGCAAGGAAGGTTGTAGCTATAGCGGCTACATACCGATGTCCCATGTTTACGGAGTAAACGAAGCCCTCTGGAACTAAACTGCCTCTGCACAAGGGCCAAGAGGCACAGGACGTGCTGGCCCCAACACCTACCATGTAGGACCCACTTAGAATTAGTACAAACACAATCACTATGGATGTGACTGCTTTCCATTTCCATCCAAAGTGAGAGCTTTCCGATACTAAATTGGATTCGGTTAAATCCATTGAGTTCCAGATGATTAGCGCCAAGGTCGCAATTAAAAGTTGAGCCACGCTTAGATGCACCAACCTTATCCACCACACCAATTCGGTCAGGACCGTAATTCCTCCCAACAACCCAGCGATAGTTACAAGGGCTAAAGCGGCAAAGCTTAGCCCTAGAAGAATCTGATTTCTGCGGTGAAATACTAAGGTCAAAATAATTAGAACTATTACCAATAGACCCAATATAGTGCCTGTCATTCTGTGCGAGTATTCGATAAGAGTATGAAAGTCAAAAGATGGCACCAGTTCACCGTGACAAAGTGGCCAATCAGGACAACCAAGACCCGACGCCGACGTTCGCACGAATCCACCAAGGGAGATCTGAACGAAGGCTATTATCAGGCTAGCTGTTGCCAGTAGTTTGAACCCGATTCCAGGTTTAGACCCGGATGAGGAGAACCTGTTGAAATGAATTGCAGAACCTCAACAGAGTTGAATACTATGTGCTTTTTTTCACTAATTGATATTACTATAGCTTTTCCGTAGGGTCAAAATGTTATCGAAATTATGAACCTTACAGGTGCAAAGGATAATGGTTCTTGATTATGATGTATGGAAATACATAGAATAATTCCATGAGTCGGGGCGTAGCGCAGTTGGTAGCGCGCCACGTTCGGGACGTGGAGGTCGCTGGTTCAAGTCCAGTCGCCCCGACCATTAGCCCCAATGTTTACACTTTCGTGAGATAGTTGTTTGGGCAATTCATTTTGAAATTGTGTTGAAATTTTCGATATCCGGCTAACAATGACATCATGTGGCAGCTTAACTGGATTTGGACTGAAGTTGAGTTTCACCGCTGAAAAATCGAACAACGATGCAGGCATGTGGGTATTTGTGACTAAGTGACAGTGGAAAAATAGTAATGAATCTTAAGAACAAAAAAATATGGCTTTTTGCCCTTATTGCTCTTCTCATAGTGGCAGGTATTGGCGTTTTCTATTTTACAAACAACAGGGGGATATCGAAGGCGCTTACTGACGAAGAACAACAGGTTTTTGTCGTNTCCCGTCGAGATATCGTGAAGAGTGTTTCTCTTAGTGGGAACCTTAAATATCAGAGCACAGAGAAATTATACTTCCCTNTACNGGGAACAGTGGGCACTCTTTTTGTGGAGAAGGGAGAGGAAATTAGTGCCGGCAAAAAAATAGCATCATTACATCGTGAAGATATTTCTTTAATCGAAAAGAAGCTCGCAGATTTAAGAAAGAATCTTAATGATGCTCAGGCGCAGTTGCGCTATTTCTTGTCTGTAGGAAAGCCGGCGAGGAAAATAGACACTGATAAAGAAGTGCGGGAATTAGAGGAAGCATTAAAACAATCAAAGCAACAATTAAGTTATTTGATATCTGTGGGTGAGTCAGTTGCGGATGCAAATGCTGATAAAGAAGTACGGGAATTAGAGGAAGCATTAGAACAATCAGAGCAGCAATTAAGTTATTTGATATCTGTGGGTGAGTCAGTTGCGGATGCAAATGCTAATAAAGAAGTACGGGAATTGGAGGAAGCCCTAGAACAATCAAAGCAAAGACTTGCTGACGTTTTGCAAACCCCTCAGCATGAACTTTCAGCCGCGCAAATGTCTTTACTAACTCTGCAGCAGTCATTATCTGATGCGGTGGAGGCTCTGGCTAATCTGGAATCTCCTGAACCGGCAGCCGTCGCCATTCTTGAGCAGTCTTATGCAAAGGCGCTAAATAGATTTGACTCGGCAGAGCAGTCTTATGAATCCTTGATTTCTGGTCCGAACAGCGATGAAGTTTCTTCTATAGAAAGTAAGATCATTTCTGCCTCCTCCACGCTGTACGCCAGCAAAATAGATATGAAAATTGATTCAGGAGATTGGTCGGATAACATTTCGCTGGCCCAATTGAAGCTGACAGAAGTGGAGGAAGATTATTTGCTTTATTGGCGTCGTTGGTTTGGGGTAGAAGATGCCGATCTAACCAATTTTCCACCAGAAGAAATCTATCAGAATTGGGGTGTAGATCTTGAAATTCTTTTTGATAAGAATGCTAGAAGGGCAGAAGTGAGAAGGTTCATTGCTAATTTCGCTCCTGACCATGGTGAAAACGTGTGGAGCGAAATTACGGTGCTAGCCTGGCTGGCTTTCTTCCCGGGCCGGATTCACGGGACCTGTGACAACTTAGTGCTGAAAGACGGTGAACTGTGTGTCGATAGGGAGATGCATAACTCATGGGACTCTCTGGTTGATATGCGCCTTGAACTGGAGAACACAAAAACTCTAGCAATGAAGAGTTCAGAAATTCGGCAAGAAGCGGTAAGAAAATCGGAAGATTCTCTCGAAGAATACAAAAGACAACTTATTGAATTTAAGGAAACTCCTGGAACTTCAGAGATCTTATCGGCTCAGGCTGAGTTGCTAATCGCCAGATCAGAGATGGAATCATCAAGGCGGGCTTTAGATACTGTTGGTGAACGTCACGCTCTGAACATAGCTGCCCAAAAGCAAGCGGTCGAAATCGTAATGTATGAAATAGCCGATGCCGAGGACGAATTAGATGAACTTCTCAAACCTTCCACCAAACAAGAGATATCTTCTGCGCAATCTGAGGTTGCCCTTGGTCAATACGAGCTGGATCAATCCCTTAGTCGGATTGCGGACGTTAAAGATGATTTTATGTTTGAACTAGATATGCAGAGGGCCGAGATTGATCTTGCTCAATACGAACTAGATCAGTCTCTAATTAGGCGAGATAACATCGAAAATGACGTTCAGTTCGATTTAGATATGCAGAGGGCCGAGATTGATCTTGCCCAATACGAACTAGATCAGTCTCTAATTAGACGAGATAACATCGAAAATGACGTTCAGTTCGATTTAGATGTGCAGAAAGCAGAGATCAACCGATTACAGGCAGAGATAAACAAAGCAGAATCGGATTTGGAAGACACAACAATAACTTCTCCGTTCGATGGGGTAATCTTGTCACTTCCTGCTTTCGAAGGTGGCAAAGTTAACCCGGGTGAGGCTGTGGTTGAGATCTCACACCCCAATGATTTTCAATTAGAGGGCTCCATTGACGAGATCGATGTTCTACACATCACACCTGGGATGAACGCTTTCATAACTATAGACGCAGAATCATCTCTAAATGTATCAGGCGTTGTAGAAGAAATTTCCATAACCCCATCTGTACAACAAGGCGTTGTTTCATACTCTGTAACGGTGGGATTGGAGTCTGTTCCCTCTGTTCAGCTTAGGGACGGATTATCTGCTGTCGCAGAAATCGTTATTGAGAATTCTCCTAATCAGATCGCTATACCTTTGAATGCGATTAGGGGACCGGAAGATAATCCGTTTGTTTTAATTAAAACCGAATCCGCCGTTGAGAACCGAGCTGTAAGGCTAGGATTAAGTGATGATTTCTGGGTCTCGGTCGTTGATGGTCTGGATGAAGGTGAAACTATTCTTGTCCAAGGAAAGCCAATTGTTGGTGAAGAATTCAACATGAGATCTCTTCGTAGGCCGAGGGGTAGGTAGATCTGTAAAAGAGACTATGGGTGAATCAGAAGTGAATGGATCGAAAATATCTGGTAAATCCAACATTATTCAACTCGAATCCATAACAAAGATATATAGACTTGGAACCGTGGATGTAACGGCGTTAGATGGAGTAGACCTTGAGGTGATCAAGGGAGACTTCATAGCTATCATGGGTCCCTCAGGATCGGGCAAATCTACATTGATGAATGTGATTGGGTGCTTAGATGCCCTGACTACTGGGACGTACTTTTTGGAAGGAAAAGAGGTAAGTAGTCTTGGCGATAGCGCTTTAGCGCGCATCAGGAACAGACAAATCGGGTTTGTTTTCCAGACTTATAATCTTCTTCCGAGATTGACTGCTCTTCAAAATGTTGAGCTTCCTTTAATTTACGGCGGAACGAAGGATCGCAGGAGTCGTTCTATGGAGGCCTTGGAGCAGGTTGGTCTCGTCGACCGGGCAAGTCATAAGCCCGCAGAGCTGTCAGGTGGCCAGCAGCAAAGAGTCGGGATAGCAAGGGCCCTCGTAACTAATCCGGCTATCTTACTTGCCGATGAACCCACTGGAAATCTCGATTCGAGATCATCTTCTGAAATTATGGAACTGATCGAGACCCTAAATCATGACTCAGATCTGACTGTCGTATTGGTAACTCATGAAGGGGATATAGCGGCTCGAGCAGGTCGCACTATTACCCTTGTGGATGGAAAAATAACCGCTGACACTAAATATCCTGACTCGGCACGGGCTATATGAAGCTATTAGACATAGTTCGAATGGCGCTTTTCTCACTTGGGGTGAATAAGCTTCGTTCAGGGCTTGCTTTACTTGGAATTGTCATAGGTGTCACAGCTGTAATTACGTTGATGTCTATTGGGAAGGGAGTTCAGGACTCCATAACCAGTCGGTTAGAGAGCCTGGGAACAAACCTCATATTTGTAATGCCTGGAGAGGAAACCAATGGGAAATTGACCCTTAGGGATGTACTGGCCCTACAGTCCGACCCTAATGCAAAATCTATCGGAGGAGTAGCGCCTGAAGTAAGCGGTTTCTTGCAAGTTGCGTACCAAAATGAAAATAAAAGGGCTACGATCATGGGGGTTACTGCGAACTATCACAACGTTCGTAATGCTCCCATAGACAAGGGATCTTTTATCAGTAGTTTACATTTATCAAATATAAGTAACGTAGCTGTACTTGGTTATGGAATCGCTGAAGAGCTTTTCCAGGACAAGAATCCCGTCGGCAAAAAAATAAAGATAGCCGGCAAAAGATTCACTGTAATAGGCATTTTAAAAAGCAAAGGAGGAGAGTCATTCTCTACCATTGACGACAGGGTGCTGGTGCCACTTACTACAGCTCACTACAGGCTTAATTACTCTAAAAGTCTTGATGGCGAAATCGAGGTGGATGTTATTAGTGTGGAGGCAAAAAGCCCAGAAAATATCGACGAAGCTATATCAGAAATTGTCAATATTTTGCGCGTTCGACACAAGATTACGGAAGAGGACGATTTTAGAGTTACCAATATGCAGGAAGCCCTCGAAGCCCTCGAAAGCGCCACAAACGCCATAGTGTTCTTCCTTGGCAGCATAGCTGGAATATCACTGTTGGTTGGAGGAATTGGCGTAATGAACATTATGTTAGTTTCAGTAACCGAACGTACTAGGGAAATAGGAGTTCGTAAAGCGTTGGGTGCTAGACGTATTGATGTATTGTTCCAATTCGTTTCTGAAGCAACATTGCTTAGCATGGGTGGTGGAGGATTCGGGGTTTTTTTGGGCTTCATGATATCCAAACTTCTAAACGGAATTCCATTGGGGGATAATGCAACACTTGAGACCACATTCAGCGGTGATATTGCCCTGCTTGCACTCACCGTGTCTGCTTCGATTGGATTGTTTTTCGGTATATTCCCTGCTTTTAGGGCGGGCAGATTGCATCCTATTGAGGCCCTTAGGTATCAATAATAACCTCCCTCCCATTTTGATCTTGTAGGGCAATTAGAAATTTCTTTATGGCAAGCAGGGAACTCTCTTCTACGCGATTAAGTGTTGCTTCATGGGTAATTTACGATATGGGAAGCACCCTCTTTTTCTCTGGGGTAGTAGGTTTAGTCTTCCCGCTTTGGGTAACAGATGTAATGGGTGGAGACGATGCCACAGTTGGTTATACCCTGACAGCATCGATGTTGGTTGTTTTTTTCCTATCTCCAGTACTGGGGACCCTTTCCGATAGGCTCAAGCGTCGGATGCCCTTTCTCCTGACTTTAACAATAGTTGGGGTTATAAGTACATTGTCCATAGGCACATTTCAATATCCCCTATCGATTGCGTTGTTCTGCGTTGCGGTCAGTAGTGTTTATCTCTCTGGTATTTTCTATAACGGATTGTTGGCAGATATCGCAACGAAAAACAATGTGGGCTTCGTTGGAGGAATTGGTGTAGGGGTGGGTTATTTTGGAGGAATATTGGCTGTCGTTTTAGGGTTTTTCTTTCTAGAATTGAAAGGGCATATCTTTCTTTTTCGGACCATGGCTATATTCATATTATTGCTGTCGGTGCCTCTGATCGTAACCGGCAAATACAAATTAGACGACAGCTTTAAATTACCCG
>PAOO01000047.1 GCA_002708065.1 Chloroflexota bacterium | reverse complement strand
AGGTAATCATGGCAATCTCTAATAAGATACGAAATTTCATGGAGCAAGGCTCGTGGATCAGAAAAATGTTCGAAGAAGGTATCTCACTGAAGCAACAATATGGGGAAGATAACGTCTTTGATTTATCACTAGGAAATCCAGTTGTTTCTCCTCCAGATGAATTTTTTAGAGAGTTGAGACGTATAGCAGAGGAACCTATCGTGGGCATGCATAGATATATGCCAAATGCTGGACTTCCGGCAACCCGGACTGCAGTAGCGGATCAATTGGTTGTAGAGACTGGGCTGAACTTCAAGTCTTCGGAAATTGTGATGACCTGCGGAGCAGGAGGAGCTCTAAATGTAGTCATGAAGGCGCTTCTGGACCCAGGTGATGACTTTGTCATTTTCGCTCCCTACTTCGTCGAATATCAATTTTATGCTGATAACCATGGAGCATCTTGCAAAGTGGTGCCGCCAGACGATGATTTTCTACCTTCAATGCAGGCTTTTCGAGATGCAATCACAGAAAAAACCCGAGGGGTTNTAGTCAATTCTCCAAACAATCCGACAGGGGTTTTATATTCCTTCGAAGTATTGGCTGAACTTGCCGATATAATCAAAGAGAAAGAGAGGGAATTTGGGACAGAGATTTATTTGGTAAGTGACGAACCTTATCGGAGACTAATTTTCGATGACATCGAGTACCCTCATATTTTTAGGCACCATGAACGCAGCATAGTAGCTACCTCCCACTCCAAAGATCTTGCCCTTCCCGGAGAGCGAATAGGATATATAGCTGTTCATCCTGGATATGAGGATAGGGAAGAGCTTGTCGATGCCCTGGTATTTTGCAACCGAACACTCGGTTTCGTAAACGCCCCAGCGCTTATTCAGCACATCGTCACCTCCCTACAGTCGGTGACTGTTGACGTCGGTATTTATCAGAGAAAGAGAGATTTTCTTCACAATGCACTGATAGAGATGGGNTATGAAGTTGTTAAGCCTCAGGGTGCGTTCTACATGTTTCCAAGGTCACCGATTGAAAACGATGTGCAATTCGTTGATGAACTGAAAGANCANAAAGTNTTGGCTGTTCCAGGNANAGGATTTGGACTTCCAGGTTATTTTCGACTTTCNTACTGTATGGAAGATAGAACTATCGAGGGAGCTCTTACAGGACTTCAACACGCTCTCTCGAAGTATTTATAANGGCTAGACTGGAGGAGAATCTTTCANCCCGAATCCTGTAACAGGAATCAATATACGTGCTCCGGCGTTGATTCTTCCCGAGTCCACAAGTTTCTTGGCACCAGCAAAGGCTGCGGCAGAGGTTGGTTCGGCATAAATTCCTTCATTGGCTGGTAGATAGGTATGCCAAGAGCTAATTTCCTCTTCGTTGACCGTAATTGCGGTACCTCCAGACTTTCGAAGTACTTCTACTACCTGATGTAATCTAGGAGGTGAGGCAACCGCAATTCCTCCTGCAATCGTCGCGTTCAAATCGGAGACATCCCAATCCCGACCGTCGAAGGCGGCGGCGATTGGCATTACCGACCTCGCTTGTACGCAGTGGAGTTTAGGTAAAGTCCCTATTAACCTTTTTTTTTCAAGCTCAACTAGCCCTTTCCACATGCCCAGATACAATGAACCGTTTCCTACAGGAATAACTACGTCGGTAGGCAGATTACCATTAAATTGTTCGNAAANCTCATANGCAAAAATTTTGGTGCCCTCGATAAAAAACGGACTCAAGTTATGAGAGGCGTATGGAAGTGAGTTCTCACTTGCGAATCGAACCGCCGCTTCTGTTGTGTCGGACCGTGTTCCTTCAATAAGGTGTGTTTCTGCGCCGTATACCTTGATTTGACTGATCTTTGGATTCGGTGCAGTGGTTGGAGCGAATATATTTGCTGTGATTCCAGCCAAAGCAGAATAAGCNGATACGGAAGCCCCTGCGTTTCCAGAAGAATCTTCGACAAGTTCTGTAATACCCATAGATTTCAGTACCGAAATCATAATTGATGTTCCCCTGTCCTTGAAGGAGCCCGTAGGGTTCAGAAATTCAAATTTGGCAAAAAATTCGACACCAATGATGTCGTAAATTTTCTGTAACTTGACTACAGGAGTATTGCCTTCACCAAGAGTGAGATGGTCTTCTTGGCGATCTATCGGGAGGGGTATTGGTGGGCCTCTCCATCCTTTAGGCAGCACTACTGANGGCAATAAATCACTTATATACTTGACATCGAGTGGGGATTCGCAAACACGGCAACTGAGCAAATTTGGTGATGGATCATTTGTCCATCTACAGGATGAACATGTGAATTTGTAACCTGGCATAGAAACTATTTCCAGTCGTTGTCTAGATGGNCTTCAATGAACTCTTCATCTAGATTTATTCCCAAACCTGGACGCGTTGTCAATTGAATCTTGCCATTGTTAATGTTGAGCGGTTCATCGATCATTGAATTCAACGAGTTTAGACTTGCGTAGTTTATCTCAAGCTTATAGAAATTTAGCACAGTCATCANTGTATGAGCCCCGGCAAGTATGTTTATAGGGTCGCTGGCATCATGAGGGCTAACCGGGGCGTAGAAAGATTCTGCTAAAGCACTGATCTTTTATAGCTTTGTTATTCCTCCAGTCCAAAGTATGTCTGGCATTAAATATTCCGCAAGCCGATCTTTCAGGATGGGAACGAAACCCCATCTCGTATAGAGCCTTTCTCCAACTCAGATCGGTACATTGACCGATACTTTCACATGTTTTAACGCCTCGTTACTGTTAGGTTGTACAGGTTCTTCAAACCATCCGATATTAAACGGCTCGAGTAACTTGGCCTTGGATATGGCCCTGGGTACATCAAAATTTCTGTGGCAATCTATCAGAACATCGATATTTGGGCCAACGGTCCCTCTTATAGCAGCGGTGGTATCTACAGCCAAAGCTGACCGCGCAGGTGAGGTAGTACCTTGCATATATCTCCGGTAATGTTGACGCATCTCGGGCATGAACGGATCTGTTTTAAGTGGTTGGGATCCATGTGCCACTATNCCTCTGGCTTTTGACGCGGNAGCATCCGGATCTGCGGGCGNTACATGTGTGTGTATTTCGATCTCACCCCGTATAGGTCCAACCCATAGTATTTCGTAGATGGGTTTACCACAGGATTTCCCCTTTATGTCCCAAAGNGCTATATCCANGCCACTCAACATAGTTGTAACGAAGCCACCGGCACCCCCGCCTCCGGTGAATNTTCTATAGAGCTTGTGCCATATTCGATCTATATGTTNCGGATTTTCCCCTANAAGAGTTTCACGAAAATCCTGTTCTACAGTCGAACTTTTCAGAAATTCGAGCATTTTCCCGACAATAAGGCTGCCGCCCCCTCCTGAACTGGNTGCCTCTCCAATGCCTGATATTCCTTCATCAGTATCAATTCGAAGAAATACGAAGCTTCTTCCACCAGGTTCTGGACTAGNAACCCAGACTTTGAGATCGGTGATTTTCATGAAGGTTTCCTAAGTATCTCTGTAAGGTCNTTCAACTTGTTTCAGGTTAGGAATCGGCATTATAGCAGGGCATTTTTGCGACCGTGTCTGGTANTATTTTCAGGATGNCTAATTCACCAAATTCATTTCATAAGTCGCCAAAAGAAAACCAGGAAACCCAGGCAGAAACAGGTGGTATTTTCTACGGATGGTGGCTTGTTGGAGTAGGTGTTTTTCTTCTAACTTTGATGTCATTATGCGTATTCCGAGGTCTGGGCGTCATGATGGTAGTCCTGCAAAAAGAATTTGCATGGACAAGGACACAGATATCGCTTGGAACACTGTTTAGTCGAGTGGAAGGCGCCGCCCTTGGGCCACTTGAAGGATTTCTGATCGACAAAATAGGCGCACGACGAATGGTTCTTGTTGGATTCTCAATAATGGCGATCGGTTTCGTACTTTTCTCATTTATACAAAACATTTGGCACTTTTACTTGGTCTTTATCATAATCACTCTCGGTTCAGGTATAGGCGGCTGGCTTGCAGTAATGTCAGTTCTGAACAGCTGGTTCAATCGCAAACGTTCGATTGCTATGGCCGGGGCAAGTTCTGGTATGAACTTCGCAGGATTTCTTCTCCCTGTTTATGCGCTAGGCATGGCTGCAAGTTTCCGAACGACGGCGTTATTCCTTGGAGTTATTTTGATATGTGTGGCTATCCCATGTGTCCGAATTCTTCGTAATAGGCCTGAGGATATGGGGTTATTACCTGACGGTCTGTCAGATGAAAAAACGGAGAGAAAGTCTGAGGAACTAGCATTTTCCTCAAAGGAATCGCTAGAACAAANAGGTCAGGAGGAGTCTAGTTTCACTGTTCGTCAGGCTCTAAGCGCCCCGGTATTTTGGATATTGACAGTGGCGCACATTTCATCAACCGTATCAATAGCTACTCTATCGCTTCATCTCACTCCTCGTTTGACTGATATGGGACTAAGCCTAACTATGGCCAGTGTTGTTGAGACAATATATTCGGCAGTAGCTCTTCCTAGCCTTTTTTTGTCAGGCTGGTTAGGGGATCGCATGTCAAAAAAATATTTGATAATTCTGTTCCTGATCCTGCAAGGGATATCGACGCTTATCCTAGCTTTTGCTAATGCATTGCCTATCGCAATCCTGTTTGCTGTTCTCTACGGCATAGCTTTCGGAGGGCGAAGCCCGTTGATGACCGCAATACGTGGTGAATACTTCGGAAGGAAGTCTTTTGCGACAATTATGGGATGGTCCATGCTACCCAACGGTGTGTTAATGGCTATAGCTCCCGTATGGGCAGGCTGGATGTTTGATAATTACCATAGTTATACGATCCCGTTTGTAACCTACTCTCTGATGACTTTTATGGGTGCATTCGTAATGATTTTGGCCCGAAAACCAAAGATGTCCAAGCTAGTTTCGGCTTAGTGGTTTCGCCAAACACGTAAGTTTATACAACCCGCCTTTCTGCAGGAAAATCCGTAACAGGAAGTACGGGACGGATTAAAACTTGAAAGTCTTTCCCAAAAAAGAAACATCAAATTCTTCGAATGGCAGTCAGGGAGAACGATCTGGCCGGCATGTTCGCGACCTGACTAAGGGCAGTATACCTCGCAATCTTTGGTACTTGTCGTGGCCTCAGATGGCTGAGAGTTTTTTTAGTGTCATCGACCAACTCGCAGACCTGTTTTGGGCGGGACGTGTTGGATACAAGGCGATAGCCGGTATGGGTGTTTCCCAGACTTATATCATGATGCTAATGACCGCTAGGATGGGTCTCGATGCCAGCATGAGAGCAATGGTCTCCCGCGCAATCGGCGCCGGCGATACTGCTTATGCAAACCATGTACTGACCCAATCGATAATCCTTACCGCGTTATGGAGCTTGATAGTAGGGATACCTGGGGTAATTTTCACCGACAGGCTGTTGGGACTCGTTGGCGTGAGTGGCGATGTTGTCGCTATGACTTCTGGATACATGAAATTACAGTTCATAGCGATGTCATTCATGTCATTCCAAAGATTGACTGGAGGTTCCCTTCAAGCCGCCGGAGACAGTATAACTCCCCTAAAGGCGGCGACCGTGAGCAGGGTAATTCACCTGATACTTTCTCCTTTTTTGATTTTTGGATGGATTATGTTTCCGGAAATGGGACTAGCCGGCGCCGGGATGGCTAATGTGCTGGCACAGACTTTAGGAATGGCGATAAACTTCACGGTTTTATTCAGGGGCACCTCCCGTCTTAAGCTTACTTTTGCNAGCTATCGGGTGGACTTTTCACTAATGTGGAGGCTTATACGGGTTGGAGCTCCTGCTGCTCTGACAGGTATGCAGAGGTCCTCTTCGCAGTTGATCTTGTTAATAGTTGTAGCTTCTTTTGGAGATGGCCCAGCAGCTGCGTTCGCTCTATCAAGGAGAGCTGAGAATGTTGTTAACCATACCAGTAGAGGACTCGGAAGAGCCGGAGGAGCGTTGGCAGGCCAAAATCTAGGAGCCGGACACGCAGAACGTGCCAAGAGTTCAATAGGGTGGGCGATTATCTACTCTGCTGGGATGAGTCTTATAGCCATGACTCTCTTTATAACCGTTCCTGAACAAATAGCTGCGTTCTTCAGTGACTCTCCAGAATTTATTGCTCACACTTCAACATGGATCTTGATCCTTGCTTTTGCTACATTTCCAATGAGTTCTGTACAGGTCTTCACACAAGGAATTTCGAGTACTGGTGCCACAGTGGCACCCATGTTTATCACCCTAGTCACTATGTGGTTGATTGAAGTTCCTATTGCTATGGCTCTGGCTTATTACACTCCTCTGGATTCTGCCGGTGTCCCCTGGGGCATAGTAATAGGAAATGTCTTAAGGTCAGCAGCATTCTTCGTCTATTTTGCTAGGGGAACCTGGCTCAAAACAGGTATGATCTAGTGTGCTATTTTGGCGATGGTCTTAATCGTGGTACTACTTTGCAGGATCGGAGTTGTTTAGATGGAGCTAATTTACCCTCGAGATTTTGATGCCTTGGTATAGAGATTGGCTTTTCTACTCACTATTGATAGTAGTGTTTATCTTGGATCGAGTATCGAAAGAAATTATTCGGTCATCAGTGGCCGTTGGGACTTCATGGCCTGATGCCGGATTATTTCGAATAGTTCATGGACTAAATACAGGATCAGCGTTTGGCCTATTTACAGGATTCACGAATTTTCTTATCGTTGCATCTGTACTTGGTATCGCCTTAGTTCTATATTTGTTTCACCGGCAAAACAATAGTGTGATATGGCTACGGTTATCACTCGGGATGATTGTAGGCGGGGCAGTAGGAAATTTGTTTGACAGGCTCAAGGACGGGGCAGTTATCGATTTTATTAGTGTCGGATGGTGGCCTGCATTTAATTTAGCTGATTCCGCGATATCAGTTGGTATGGCACTTTTGGTGACAACCTTACTTTTCGGCGAAAGACTCGGATGGATTAAGCCTGATTCTACCAACGAAGAAAAGCCGGATTGAATTTGACAGAATTTTTAGTGTGCGAAGAGGACGATGATAATCGAAGGCTAGATCGCTTCGTGTCCGAAAACATGTTAAGTGTTTCCAGAACGAATGCTGCCTCTATGATCCTGGATGGAAATGTGTTGCTTGATGGCAAAGTCGCAAAGCCTTCTACAAGGTTAAGAAAAGGGCAACAAGTTGATGTCAGCATTCCGATCGCGGCTGCTTCAGGTATCAAACCTCAGGATATAAAGCTTGATGTGATACATGAAGACGATGACATATTAGTGATCAATAAGCCTTCTGGTCTTCCCGTACACCCTGGCCCCGGACACCTTGATGGCACTCTCGTTAACGCCATTATAGCTAGGTGTCCCGATATAAAAGGAGTTGGCGGGACACAAAGGCCAGGCATAGTTCATCGATTAGACCGTAATACTTCTGGTGTGATGGTAGTCGCGAAGAATGGTGCTGCCCATGCCGAAATTTCCAATCAAATCGCTAGTAGGACTGCCACTAAGATATATGAGGCCCTTGTAAAAGGAACGCTCGCGAGACCAGAGGCTATTATCAATGCTCCAATTGGAAGAGACCCCTATCACAGGCAAAGGATGGCTGTCGTTGAAGAGGGGAGGGAATCCATAACACGGTACAACGTCATAAACAGACTGAGGAGTTTTGACCTTCTACAGGTGAGACTATTAACTGGAAGAACGCATCAAATTAGAGTTCACTTGTCCTCAATAGGACATCCAGTCGCTGGCGATGAACTTTATGGAGGCGGGGTTTCTGGCATTTCTCGACAGTTTTTACACTCTACTTTATTAGCATTCATTCATCCGTCCTCGGGTAAGAAAGTCGAGTATAGATCCCCACTGGCGTCAGATTTAGAGTGTTTCCTAAATTCCTTAGTTTAGGATTAACAAAATTATTTCTCTACATACATAATGTTAATATTTTAGAGTCAACTTCATTTAACAACTACTGACAGAATTTAGAAAATCAATTTAGGTAGTAACCCAGTATTGATAATCTCGAATAGAGCCAGAGTCAGATATGCTCCTAGTCCAACCGGCGAGCCTCACCTTGGCAACATCAGAACTGCTATTTTTGACTGGCTGCTTGCGAGACATACGAACGGGAAATTTATTGTTCGGGTTGAAGACACTGACCGGGCTCGAATTGTGGATGGTGCAATCGACCTTCANAAACATTCCCTTGAATGGCTGGGCTTGGACTGGGACGAAGGCTTGGGTAAGGACGGTCCATTTGGTCCGTATGTTCAGTCGGAGAGACTCGACTATTACAATGCGGCAATTGAATCATTGATTCGGACAAGTGACGCTTACAAATGCTATTGCACGGAAGAGCGTTTAGCAAAGCTTAGAGAAGAACAAAGAAAACAAAAACTCTCAAGGCTCGGTTATGACGGAAAATGTAGGGGACTAAGTGAAAAAGAAAGTACGGAACTAGAAGCATCGTCAGATTCAAGCGTAATCAGGTTTGCAATGCCTACTGTCGGTATTACGGAGATTGAGGATNTGGTGCGAGGACGTATCGAATTTGACAATGCTTTAGTTGATGACTTTATCCTTCTCAAGGCTGACGGATTTCCAACCTATCATCTAGCTTCAGTAGTTGATGATAAGCATATGCAAATTACCCATGTTCTAAGAGGCGAGGAATGGGTTTCGAGCNTTCCGAGGCATATTCAAATCTATCGTGCTCTTGGATGGGAACCGCCGATTTATGCCCATTTACCCACGATTCTTGCCCCCGATAAGTCCAAACTCAGTAAACGTCACGGTGCGACATCGGTTTTAGAATACAGGGAGATGGGGTATCTGCCTGATGCGATGTTGAATTTTTTGAGCTTGCTGGGTTGGTCGCTTGACGGGGAGACCGAGATTATTCCAAGGGAAGATATTGTTAAGCATTTCGATCCCAGTCGTATTAATGTGGCAGGAGCAGTTTTCGATATTGAAAAATTGGATTGGATGAATGGCTATTACATCAGAAACATGGAAACCCAAGAATTGGGAGACATATTGTTCCGATACTGGAAAGAGTTTCAACCAAAGGAATTCGAACGACTTCCATCAATTGAAGAATCTAGGACAGTTGCCTCTCTAGTAAGGGAAAGGTTAAAAACATTAAATGACGCCGCTCCACTCGTAGCCTTTATTTTTAGAGATTCTATTGACTATGATAAAGGTCAGTTAATACAGAATGATATGGATGTCCAAGGGACTATATCAATTCTGGATGCATGCGCCGAGGCGTTATCAAACATAGAGCCATATTCGGCCGACTCGATAGAACGAGTCCTTAGATCAGTCGCGAATAACAAAAATCTAAAAGTTGGCCAATTACTTGGTACCGTTAGAGTATCGACATCTGGACAAAAAGTATCCCCACCTCTTTTCCAGTCGCTTGAAATTCTGGGTAAGGAAAGAGTTTCTGAGCTTCTTTCTAACGCTAAGAGCAAATTATTGAGTATGTCGAATAATTGACGCTTTTCAGGCGTAATTCTATACTCATTCAGGTACCAATAATTGTGTTGCACGGAGCTTAATGTGGCCATCTCGCTAAAAGAAAGGTTAGACGGTGATTTGAAGGACGCTATGCGTAACAAGGATAGTATTAGGCGAACTGTGCTTCGCACTATCATTTCTGAAATACGAAATGCTGAAATAGCGAAGCAAGAGGCACTCGATGATGAAGGAGTCTTGGTTGTAATGACCAAACAAGCTCAACAACGAAGGGATAGCATAGAAGCATTCAAGTCCGCTAGTCGGAGTGATTTAGTAGAAAGCGAGTCGGCGGAACTGAAAATTATCTCAGGATATCTTCCAGAACAACTATCTGAAGACGAGATCGAAGTTGTAATAACCGAGGTAATCAGTCAAGTTGAAGCCAAAGGTTCTTCTGATATGGGAAAAGTCATGAAGGAAATAATGCAAAGAGTTCGAGGTAGGGCGGATGGGAAGATGGTTAGTGCTATAGTCACTTCTCGTTTAAAGGAGATGTAGTCACTGTGAGGTTTGGGGTAATAGTTTTCCCGGGAACTTGGAGTGACGTTGATTGTTTTACTGTTGTGGATGAGGTTCTCAAACAACCGGTCGAATATGTATGGCATAAAGAAACTGATCTGTCTGGTTTCGACTGTTTAATTCTCCCTGGTGGATTTTCATACGGAGACTATCTTAGGAGTGGAGCAATCGCACGTTTTTCTCCTGTGATGAAGTCAGTAGAAAGATTCGCGAAATCGGGTGGATTAGTGTTTGGGATTTGCAATGGATTCCAGATTTTGTGTGAATCTGGTCTTTTGCCAGGGATATTGAGAAAGAATGACCATCTAGAATTTAGATGCCAATGGACGCACCTTCGAGTAGAAAATGTCAGCACTCCCTTCTCTAATAATGCCGAGAAAGGACAAATAATCAAGGTTCCCATTTCTCACGGAGAGGGAAACTATTTTGCTGACACAGAGACTCTGCAATTGATAGAAGAAAATGAACAAGTTTTGTTTCGATATTGTGGACCGGACGGCGATATGACTCCTGATACCAATCCAAATGGATCACTTAATAACATTGCGGGAATTATGAATTCCGAAGGAAATGTTATGGGCATGATGCCTCATCCCGAACGGTGTTGCGACCCCCTTCTCGGTGGAGTGGACGGGGAACTGATTTTCCGCTCCTTATTACGACCCGCCCGTGTTCCGTCGGAGCCATAAATGTCTCCAACCCGGATGATTGCGGCCCCAGCTGATTTTGAAAAATGTATCTGCTGATGACTAACGACGAAATCTTAAAAGCACTGGGGTTTATGTGAGTGCAAATTAACAAGCAACTTCTAGATAATTTGGCAATTTCCGCGACTGAACACAACATGATTTTAGAGCGCCTAGAAAGGGTGCCTAATTATCTAGAATTAGGTATATTCGGTTCTTTATGGAGTGAACATTGCGGTTATAAACATTCCAAGCCCCTTTTGAAAGTATTCGCATCTGATAATCCAAGACTCCTTGTAGGCGCGGGGGAGGAAAATGCTGGCGTAGTTGATATAGGTGACGGATTAGCGATTGTCTTCAAGATTGAATCACACAACCATCCTTCCGCAATAGAGCCCTATGAAGGTGCTGCCACAGGAGTAGGGGGAATAGTAAGGGATATATTTGCTATGGGTGCTAGGCCCATAGCGCTGCTAAATTCTTTGAGGTTTGGCCCGATCGACGATGCTAAGAATAGATACCTTTTTGACGGGGTTGTTGCGGGCATATCTGGTTATGGAAACTGTATAGGAATTCCCAATATAGGCGGAGAGGTCGTATTCGAAGATTCTTACGCAGATAACCCACTTGTTAACGCAATGTGTATTGGGTTATTGAAGAAGGATGATCTAATGCGGGCTACAGCGGGGAAGGAAGGCAGCCTGCTTCTTCTTGTCGGTTCAGGTACAGGTAGGGATGGAATCCATGGAGCATCCGGATTGGCATCAAGGTCGTTCGATGATGATAGAGAACTAAGACCTACTGTCCAAGTCGGAAACCCTTTCTTGGAGAAAGTCTTAATTGAAGCATGTCTGGAGGTCGCTCATTCCGGCCTGATAGAGGGCCTTCAAGATTTAGGTGCCGCCGGGCTCACGAGCGCATCAATAGAATGTGCAGCTAATAGCGGCTCAGGCATTGAACTCTATATTGATAAGGTACCTCGTCGTGACTCGGGAATGGAGCCTTATGAGGTCATGCTTTCTGAAACCCAGGAAAGAATGTTAATTTCTGTTAAACCAGAAAACCTGCTCTGTGTGCAGGAAGTTTTCAATAGATGGGATGTTGATTGTGCTGTCGTCGGTAAGACGACGGCTGGCGGGAGAGTAAAGATTTACGAGCATGGTGAACTTAAAGGGGATTTACCAATTGAAGTTCTCACAACTCCTCCAATGTACAAGGTGCATGCAGTAAAGCCAGATCACCTTGAAAAGTTACAAAACTTCGACCTTAATTCTGTAGCATTGCCCGATAGGGAGCCATCCGGAGTATTGCTTGACCTTCTTTGTTCTTCAAATATATCCAGTAGGCACCCGGTCTTCAGGCGTTACGATCATCAAGTTCAGACCAACACCGTAATACCACCAGGGCATGACGGGGCGCTCTTGCGCATAAAAGGAACTAACATAGGACTCGCTGCTTCTACTGATGGCAACGGTAGGCTTTGCTTTCTGGATCCTTACATAGGTGGAATGATTTCAGTAGCCGAAGCATGTAGGAATGTATCGTGTACTGGCGCAAAACCTATCGCGTTGACTAATTGCTTGAATTTTGGAAACCCTGAGAAGCCTGATGTTTATTATCAACTGCAGCAATGTATTAAAGGGTTAGCTGAGGCGAGTGAGGCGTTCGACAGTCCCATCATAAGCGGAAACGTCAGTTTATATAATGAGACCCGTAACGAACCTATTTACCCTACACCTGTAATTGGCGCAGTGGGATTAACAAAAAACATTTCACTTCACTGTGGTATAGCCTTTGGTAATGAAGGTGACAGAGTGTTTCTTCTTGGTGATGAAAAGGTCTTTGGAGACCCTAAAGATTTAGCAGGCAGCGAATATCTTTCTTTAGTTCACGGGATTGTTGCAGGTATGCCGAGGATAGACATCGATATGGAGNTGGCTGTACAGGAAGTGTGCCGAGAACTCATATCGTTAAATGTGATTAGGTCTGCTCATGACTGCTCTGATGGCGGATTGGCAGTGGCACTTGCGGAGTCCGCGATTGCAGGGGGTCTCGGATTCTCTGGGGACTTCAAATTACAAGGGAGATGGGACGCAGGTTTGTTTGGAGAGGCTCAGTCGCGGATAATAGTCTCCTTGGATCCAGAGAAAGTTGATACATTGAAAACTTTGTGCGACAAAAAAAAGGTGCACTTTTGCTCTTTAGGAGATGTCACCGTCGGCAAATTTATAATAAACAATATAATTAATCTAGATATGAATTTGTTACAGGAAAAATGGTCAGGTTCACTCGGATATACTGATAGAAGTTCATGAACCTGTCTGAAAGTTTTTGTACATGCTGACAAAACAATCAGATTAGGTTTGACATGAAAATTACCCAATGCTAGATTGAATAATGGAAGGAGCAGTCCATTAGTGGCTGCTTTTTCTTTGAACTCTCCTTTTGGAGGATGGTTTGCCAACTTACGATTACAATTGTGAAGAATGCGGTGCAGACTTCGAGCTGAGACTTAAATTCAGTGACGACGTAGAGCAACCCTGTGGGGAATGCGGTTCTGTTGCTAAACGCCAATTTTCTGCGGTACCAATCGTCTTCAAGGGAAGCGGTTGGTATGTCAATGACTATGGAAAGAAAAGTAGCGCATCTGGCAATTCTGGGGATGCTGCAACTACTGACCAAAGTGATAAATCTGCGAATACTGAAAATAAGAGTGAAAAGGCGACATCATCAGATTCCAGTTCCGAGTCAGCATCTAAACCATCGAAAGATTCTGCTTCTAAATCTACCTCTAAGTCATCTTCCAAATCCTCTTCTAAATCCTCTTCTGAGGGTTGATTATTGAGAGCTCTTATTCAGAGAGTAACATCAGCTTCTGTCTATGTGGACGATTCTTCAGTTGGTGAGATAGGTATAGGTTTGCTTGTCTTAGTTGGCATCACGAGAGGTGATCAGGGGCACGACGTCGAATACATCGTCGACAAAACGATTAATCTACGGATCTTTCCCGACAGCGAAGGGAAATTTGATAAATCAGTTGTTGATGTTGGAGGTTCTGTTCTTCTAGTAAGTCAGTTCACNCTATATTCGAATACACGAAAGGGGCGCCGGCCCAGTTTCACCGAGGCAATGGCTCCAGAAGAGGCCAAAGGTATGTTTGATGTAGTAACTAGGGCTTTTGAAAATACCGGAATCTCAGTGCAACGNGGAATCTTCCGATCTCAGATGCAAGTTAAACTTGTGAACGATGGACCGGTTACGATTATGATAGATTCGGAGGATCGAAATAGGAATAGAGGTTCCTGATATTCACTCTATATCAAGGCTTAAATCTAGATCAGGAGCGGAGTGAGTCAATGCCCCTACAGAGATCAGGTTTACACCTGATTCGGCCGCGGCTCGGACGCTACTTAGATTTATCCCCCCCGATGCTTCTGTGATGGCCCTACCTTTGCAAAGATTGACTGCCTGGGCCATTTTTTCNGGAGCCATATTGTCCAAAAGTAATATCTCGGCTCCTGCGTCCAACGCTTCCTCCACTTGAGATATATTCTCTACTTCTACTTCTACTTTGATAGTGTGCGGCGCGTTCGCATAAGCTTTCTTGACTACGTCAGATAAAGTTAACCCGTGGTGCTCTAATGTGCGAAGGTGATTATCTTTTATGAGTATGCCGTCTCCAAGATTCTGGCGATGGTTGAACCCGCCTCCCATTCTGACAGCATATTTTTGTAACGATCTAAAGCCCGGCGTTGTTTTACGAGTATCTACTATCTTGGCGCTGGTGCCCTCTATTGCGCGAACATATTTTGAAGTCTCTGTTGCGACCCCGCTCAGTTTTCTAAGAAAATTTAAAGCAGTTCTCTCTGCTGTAAGTATCGATCCCAGAGGACCAGTTATCTCAGCTATTCGGGTAGCGTTCTTNAGGATAGATCCGTCNGAAATTAGAGGATTTGTANGGAGATCTGGAGACATTCTTTGAAACACGGAAAGAGCTATATCGATTCCTGCCAATATTCCATCCTCATCTGAAACGATCGCGGCGCGGCCTTCAAATTCATGCGGTATCAACGCCTCCGTAGTGGCGTCCCCTGTTGAGTAGTCTTCCATGATTGCAAGGTCAATCAAGGATTCCATATCAGGGGTGATCTTCATTTTTCTCCTAGTAAAACGCCCATCTCTGATACAAAGGGATGGGCGAGGTAAGTTCCACTGGGGGAGTTTGCTACACTACCGAAAGCATTCTCTCAAGGGCTAGCTTAGAATACCTTCTAATATCGTCATCTACTTTGATTTGATTAACTACTACCCCTTCTACTAACCCATCGAGGACCCATGACACATAGGCCGGGTGGATTCTATACATGGTCGAGCAAGGGCATACAACTGAATCTAGGCAGAAAACAGTTTTGTCTGGATTCTCTGAGGCGATCCGGTTTACTAGGCTGATTTCTGTACCGACCGCCCAGGTCGTTCCAGGGGCGGCTTGTTCAATCACATTCTTTATGTGTTCGGTGGATCCCACCGAATCAGCCGCGGTTACTACTTCAAGTGTACATTCTGGGTGAACGACTACATTTACGTCGGGATATTTTACCCGCGCCTCGTTTATCTGGTTTACAGTGAACCTTGTGTGGACCGAGCAATGTCCTTCCCACAGAATCAGTTTGGCGTTCTTTATGTCTTCTAGAGTGTTGCCGCCCAAAGGCTTGAATGGATTCCATAGAATCATCTCATCAAGGCGCATACCCATTTTCGCTGCTGTGTTGCGACCTAAATGCTGGTCCGGGAGGAATAGAACTTTCTCGCCTTTGGAGTAAGACCAGTCGAAGGTAGCTGAAGCATTCGACGAGGTGCAGACGATGCCTCCGTTCTTGCCACAGAGTGACTTGATTTCTGCTGTTGAATTCATGTAGGTCACCGGTATAACACACCCTTCACCAAGAGCGTCAGTTAAGTCATCCCAGCAATCTAAAACGTCGTCAGTTTGTGCCATATCGGCCATGGAACATCCGGCGGCTAGATTTGGCAGTATCACTCGCTGACTCGGAGTACTAAGTATGTCGGCAGTTTCTGCCATAAAATGGACACCACAGAAAATGATGAACTCAACATCATTCCGCTCTGCTGCAAATTGCGAGAGTTTAAAGGAATCTCCTCTTATGTCTGCAAACTGTATTACTTCATCTCTTTGATAGTGGTGTCCCAATATCAAGGCCCTATCAGCGAGTTTTTCACGGGCAACTCTGATATTTGCCTCGATTTGTTCCGGGCTCATCCTCATATAGCTAATTGGTAGCTTTTGCCACCGGACTCCGACCTCGAACTCGTCCTGAAGTGTCCTGGAACTCAGGTCATCATCCGTTTGACAAAAAGCAGACTGCTCAATCTCTGTAATTGGGATTGTCGTTTTTCTGTCTAAGTTAGTTACCATCTTGGAGTTATCCCTCTTCCTTCCGGGAAAATTGCTGACGATGTTGTTCTAGACTAGCGACCCTCGTAAAAACCACGGGCTGGTCTCATCGATTTTGACCGATACCATGTCGCCCATGTCTGTTTCTTCGTCGTCGAAGAACACTAGTTTGTCATTACGATTTCTACCGAACCATCTTTCGTTTTTCTTGCCTTCAACGAGGACTTCGTGTATTTCCCCCTTGAATTTGCCATTTAATTTTGTTGCTATGCACTCCTGCTCATCATTAATAAGTTTGAGGCGCTCTTTCTTTATCTCTTCAGGAACATCGTCCTTCATTGTTCTCGAGGCGATTGTCCCTTCTCGAGTGGAGTAAGCCGCGGAGTGGATTTTGTCGAATTTAATATCGCTTACCAGTTTCAAGGTATTGTTAAATTGCTCTTCACTTTCTCCGCAGAACCCCACGATAAGATCAGTACTTAAGCTAACTTTGGGCACGCGCGATCTAATTTTGTCAATCAGTCGACGATATTCTCCATTGGTGTAGCCGCGGCGCATACTACGTAGTATATCGTCGTCCCCAGCCTGAAAAGGTAGATTAATGTGCTCACAAACCTTGTCCAGACTATTCACAGCATCAATTATGCTATCTTCCATATCATTTGGATGAGAGGTAAGAAATCGTATTCGTTCAATCCCGTTAACTTCGTTCACTGCTGATAAAAGGTCCGCCAGATTGACGGATCCCGGTAAGTCATGACCGTATGAGTCAACATTTTGACCCAGCAAAGTCACTTCTTTAACGCCTCTCTGTACTAACATCTCCGACTCGTGCACTATCTCCGAAACAGAACGGCTCTTTTCCCGTCCCCTTCGGTAAGGAATTATGCAGAACGAACAGAATTTATCACAGCCGTGAATAATGGGAATAAAAGTTGATATCGATGGAGCGGCGGAAAGTGGACCTATACAGCCTTCTGGATCTATGCCCATTTTGTCGGCCAAGAGATCTATCAATGGATCGTATTGTTGAGGCCTCATGAAAACGTCGACGAAAGGGAATCGTCTTTCCAAAAAGTCTGAATTAGGTCCGACCATGCATCCCATCAAGGCAATTATTTTATTGGGATTGGATTCNNTTGATGGTTTNAGACTTGTAAGNGTNCCTACNGCCTTATCTTCTGCGCTTTGTCTCACNACACAGGTGTTTAATACAACAACGTCTGCGTTTTCCCGAGACTCCACAGCTGTTAGNCCTAATTGATCCAAGGCNCTGGCTAGGCGATCAGAATCAGCTATGTTCATCTGACAGCCGATTGTCCAAATATGATAATTTTGCATAAGTATGATTTATCGTTGCTGAACGCTTTCTTGGCCTATATAGCTACAACACATTGCGGCGGAGGGAATGGGATTCGAACCCATGAGAGGACTTTCATCCCCTAACCGCTTAGCAGGCGGCCGCACTAGACCACTATGCGATCCCTCCATCTTCTCTATAAGTTCCTAATTATAAACGCCATATTAGGGTACGGCAATGAAATATATTGTGAAATCGGGAACTATTCTGAAATATAAAGTGTAATCTGTACTATATATGCTATTTGTTTACGAATTCGACCTAATTATCATATTTTGAAGCGTAGGTCTGTTGGCCTTTCTGATGTGAGTGGCGATTTCTGGAGAAATGGTTTAGTCGATGGGATTCTCCAGCGGTCGAAAGCCTTCGGCATCTCCTATCCAAATTTCACCTCCCTCAAAATATTCTTTTTTCCAGATAGGGACCGTGTGTTTAATACGGTCTACTGAATAGCTTGCTGCTTCGAAGGCTTCTTTTCTATGAGGAGAACCTACTGCAACTATGAGACTCGCCTCCCCAATATCGACTCTTCCAAGCCGATGGTCGATAGAGACTCTCACATCCCATTTGTTACACATCTCTTTGGCAACTTCATATAATTTCTTTTCTGCCATGGGCAAATATGCTTCGTATTCAAGGAACAACACATTTCTTGAATCAGTGTGATCGCGGGTAACTCCGTGAAATACAACTGTGGCACCATGTCTGTCGGATTCAACGAAGCGTCGGGANTCTTCCACGATGAGAGAACTTTCTAAAACNCTAACCCTGAAAAGNGGTTTCCTGTCTTCCAATTTAATTACAACCTTAACGTCCCACAATATTTTCAAACTTCGTCATTTAACACTAACAAGATCTAAATACCCAATTCTTGGGATTTATTTGAATTGCGACCCTCCGCTCACCGGTGGGATTAAAGCAACTGTGTCGCCTTCCTTCAATACGTGAGAATGCTCTCTATATTCCTCATTGACCGCTCCAACGATTCTTTCGGGGGAGGCCAATATTCTAGGGTGTATATCGCAAACCATATTTATAAGCCCGCCTAAGGTTACCGAATCGTTGTTGCCCTCAATGTTAATTGTCTCGCAACCGATTCCAGCCTGCTCTCTATAAGTAGCGAAGTAGAGCACTCTAACGTTTAACATAGGTGCATCGAAAAATTCACGAGATTTTCAGTACCGAAATGCTCCGCCGTTAACATGGATTGTTTGTCCTGTAATGTACGACGCATGATCAGATGCTAGAAATGCAACTGTATTGGCAATTTCTTCCGGCATTCCCAAGCGTCCTACAGGTACAGCATCCATGTTAGCGGCCGGATTGGCGCCAGTTGTTGAACCAAGACTAGTGTCAAAAGCTCCGGGCACAATATGATTGACTAGGATACCGGTGGAAGCCAATTCGGGTGACAGGGCTCTCGTGAGCCCAAGGGCTCCCATCTTAGAGGCGCAGACATGCCCCCATTCGGCCCTACCGGAAAAGGCATTAAGGCCGGAAACGTTGATTATTCTTCCCCAGCCCATTTCAGACATTGCGGGTATAGCAGCCCGTGAGCAAAAGAACGGGCCATCTAGGTTCACAGCTAAGACTCTGCGCCATTCTTCCGTAGTCATATTAGCTACCTTGTCAGAGGAGCGTAGGCCAGCATTGTTCACTAGTATGGCAACGTTCCCGAGCGTTTTCTCGATCTCCTCAAACATACTGATCACTTCAGATTCCACACCTACGTCTGCGACCACAGATATAGCAGCACCACCGCCCGCCATAATCTCATCTCTTACAGAATTAGCTTCTTGCTGATTTCTTCTTGAGTTTACCGCCACCGCTGCTCCCCTGCGTGCCAACTCTATCGCAGTTGCCCGACCGATGTTTCTCCCCGACCCTGTTACCAACGCCACTCTTTCAGAGATATTCAATGTGAAGCTCCTACTATCCGGGCGACTCTTTCTAGATTCTTTAGTTCAACACTAAATTCACCAGATTCGACACCTTTGAGAATTTCTACAACAGCGTCATTATATGGCGTGAGAACGCCTATTTCCTGACCCCTTTGAGAAATCATTCCGTTGAGATACTCGATCTCGGTGGCTCTTCCCTTGATTATATCTTGAGCCATTGACGGCCTGCCTGGAATGCTAGGAGAGGAGCCCGATAGTAACGCCTCCAACTTTGGATGCCCTTCCGGTCCAGCCGCTTTCTCCATATCTCTCAATGTGAAATCACCCATCGGTGTAACTACGGTATATCCTAACGACCGGCCTACACGTATTGTTTCTATTGCCAAATTCATAATCTGCGTTCGAGAGATTTCATTCGCCCTCACCTCATGGCTCATCATGCCCGTCATGGCTGCTGTGGCATTTACCATACAATTAGTAACCATCTTGGACCAACGTTCACCCCAAAGGTCATTCGTCGGTACCGTTCTTCCGGCCGATGAGAACAACTCCACAATACGTTCCACCCTAGGTGTTATCTCTCCATTGAGTTCCCCGATTTTGAAACACAACGGTTCTTTCTGCAATGACTGGGACACACTACCGGTTCTAGTTATGTGAGCGGGTTCGTAAATTTCGGCTGAGATAGTAGTTACGCAACCTAAAGTTCTTTCCGCCCCAACCAATGGTGCAATTTGAGTTTCATTAATACTGTTTTGTGGACTTACTACCCAAGTATCTTCTCGCATAAAAGGCAACATAGCTTCTATCGCCTTCTTTGTGTCATAAGATTTCACGGCAACAATAATTAAATCAAATGTGCCTTCTATATTTGGAATCTGATCGGTATGAATTGCTTTAACATTTGCAATGTGCTCCCCAACCACACCATCGAGAGTCAAGCCTTTTTCATTCATNGCATTTACATGCTCGCGCCATGGATCGATCAGCAGCACATTTTCTCCCTCTTTGGACATGAAGCCGGCTAGAGTACCTCCAATAGCGCCGACGCCGATCGCCGCTGTTCGAATTTCCATATTTTTACTTATCTCAAGCCCACCTAATCNGCGAGAATAGTTTTGTCGGCAATGCCAACAACCTGGTTATTATTTAATTCGTTAATTCGTTCCTCGGAATAGCCCAGTATCCCAGAAAGTATTTCCTCAGAATGTTGACCAACTACAGGTGCTGATCCTACAACCATCTCTGTTCTTCCGAATTTGATCATTTTCCCCGAGACATGTATTGAGCCTGCNACTGGGTCNGGAACCTCCACGATGATCTCTCTATCCGTCAAGTGGGGATCAACCGCGGCTTGGGCAGTTGTGTTAACTGGGGAGCAGGGCACTCCATTTGACGATAATATCTCGACCGCTTCTCCCATGGTTTTGCCTGAGAACCATTCGGATAGTTCTGATTCAAGTGCCTCAGCGTTAGTTCTTGTCCTATCTAACCTGGTTTGGAACCTGTCATCCGTGAGCCATTCTGACTTGCCGATGGATTCAGAGAGTCTGACCCACATGTTTTCGTTGGTCGCCGCAAGAATTACCCAACCATCTTTANTTTGATAACAACCACCTGTACCTCGNCCATTACCTTCACGTGTCTGTTCATAGCCGCTTCCTAGNTATGCTGATATTGGGATCTCGTTACAGGTATATCCAGTGTCNGCAAGGCATACGTCTATGGTTTGGCCTTCACCAGAGATTTCCCTCTCGCGAAGGGCTGCTAAGGCCCCGATAGTGGCATGTAATGAAGTTATCCTATCTATCAGAGGGAAGAAGGTCTTAACCGGCGGCATTCCCTCTTCACCTGTGAGGGACATCAGACCGCCCATGGCCTGGCCAATAGGGTCGAATCCAACCCTGTCCTTGTACGGGCCGTATTGACCGTACGCGGAGACATTAACCATTATTATTTTTGGATTAATNTCCCTGAGTTTCTCATATCCGAATCCCATAATATCGATGGTGCCAGGCCTAAAATTTTGTATCAATATGTCAGACTTCTTTATCAGATCGGTTAGTATTTCCTTTCCTTCACTTGACCTCAAATTGATCGAAAGGCTCTTTTTCCCACTGTTGTACTGCACCCAATATGCACTTTGTCCTCTTACTGTTGGTCCATTTTTCCTGCTCTCATCTCCAGCAACACTCTCGACTTTGATAACTTCTGCTCCCATTCTTGCGAACATTAAGCCACATCTGGGGCCGGCCTGATAACGGCCTAGATCTAGGACCCTGATTCCTTCGAGGGGTGTACTTAGCTGCTGATTCATAATCTATATCGTCTCCTGAATGTGTAATTGAGACCGGTTAAGCTTTCCTGCCCTTTCTGTCGATAAATGGTTTGAATCCTTCCAAGACTGGGGTCGGTTGTAACTCACCCGCCTGCGCATCGAGTTCGTTTTCATACATCTCTCTCCACGTTACGCCTACATCCTTTATCAAGAGATCTTTAATGCCCTGCACCATCCTTGCGTCGTTGCCGACAATAAGTTCAGCGAGTTCCCTCGCTTTCACCATGAGGTCATCCGAATTTACAAGATGATTAAGTAGGCCAATCTGAAGAGCCTCGTTGGCTTCGACNGTTCGCGCGGTAAGCAGGAGTTCTTTGGCTTTCGGCCACCCCACTTGCATTGGTAGGCTCCACGTAGAATTTACACGCCCGTACGCTGCGGCCAGAAACCTAAACTTGGTACGTTCNCAGCCTACTCGTATATCTAAGCTCGATGCCAGAACTGCTCCTCCTCCGTAAGCCAAGCCGTTTAGAGCTCCTATTGTGGGTTTCTTACAGCGCCCAATCCTCCAGGCATACTCTGGTCTTTCAGGATCGGGAGGAAGTGGATTAGCGTTTTCGGCGTTCCGTGTCATTTCGTGAATATCCGCTCCGGCGGTAAAAGCACGGTCTCCCGCACCTGTAAGAATGATGGCTTTAATCTGTTCATCAGCCTCCATTTCAGACACTGCGTCGTTCATTTCCCGAAAAAGCACGGTACTCATCGCGTTGAGAACTTCGGGTCTATTGAGGGTAATCGTGCCGATCCCCTCGCTTTTGTCGATTAAGAGGGTCTCGTAACTCAAATGTTTCTCCTTAACTTAGGTATCGAAATTCCAGCATTATAGAAACGGTGTTTAGGAAGGGTCAAGAAATAGTGCTATAACCTGACACACCACCCGTATTTCTCCAAGTCCACCCTACCTTCGGAGTCAAACCTGATTCCTTCGCTAATCAGCAATTCTTTTTGCAAGTACATGCCATCGCTGGGTCTAACGCTGATTTTTCCAAGTCTGTTGATGACACGATGCCATGGTACGTCATCATATCGGGAATTTACTCCGGATAGAGCGTATCCAACTAGTCTTGCATTAGGAGTGCCGACTTTCTCAGCGATCTGCCCATAAGTGGCAACGTGCCCGCAGGGTATAGATCTAACTACATCTAGTATTGTCTCAAAAATACCTTTCCCAGATTCTCCATTACTAAAGTCCATTAAATATATCCCCTAAACATATCCCCATTCTAGCCATTGGAAATGCTTATACAACTACATCTGCAGCTGTATATAATTGCCTTCGATTTCCAACATTAAGCAAAGTTCTTATGGCCAAGATCGAGTTTGTATTCATGGGCCCATAGCACAAACTTAATTGGCTTTTGGCAATAATATATCTGTGGGCCCCTGCCATGTCTGGTCGACTGAACCGAAAAAAAACACAAACGAACTGAAATTATTATCTATTAACGTGTTTGTAGAAGAAAAAAAAGGATTTTATTTGGTATCATCACGCTCCTAGAGTAGTCATAGAGAAATGCATTTGACACGTATATCAGCCTGTTGAAGGAGGATTCAAATGGCAGATGAGACGTTTTCGCCGATCAGTAAACCTTCCCCTGAGGAGATGCTGGTTAGGCCCAACCTGGATTTGACCGGTTCCTATCAGGACTTTTCATGGGAGTCTATGTATGACGAGTTGGACTGGTTACCCGGTGGCGGTCTTAATAAGGCCCATGAAGCCATTGANCGGCATGCAAATGGGCCTAATAAAGACAAGATAGCGATGATTTGGGAAGGAAAGAACGGTGAACGTGAAGATTACACATTTGGAGATATGAAGCTACTTACCAATAGGTTTGCCAATGTGATGCAAAGNCTTGGTATTCAAAAAGGTGACAGGGTGTTCATCTTTATGGATCGATTGCCAGAACTATACATTGCGTTTTTTGGAGCCCTTAAGGCTGGTGCAGTTGTTGGGCCTCTTTTCTCAGCATTTGGTCCTGAGCCNGTAAGGGACAGAATGCAGGATAGTGGAGCGAAAGTCCTAGTTACTCAGCCAGATCTCCGAAGAAAAATTTCAGGAATTATTCCAGAACTTTTTGATCTTCAGCACATANTTGTTGTTAANAAGGATGGTAGAGATCCGGAGCCTATTGATNCTCAGGACCTTTCTTATGACGAGGAGATGGCAAAGGCTANAGATGAATTTACCACGGTAGCTACTGGGCAGTATGACTACTCAATCATGCATTACACCTCTGGGACTACAGGTAAACCCAAAGGGGCCGTTCACCGGCATCAGGCGGTAGTACAACAAATGGCCACGGGAAGGTGGGCGCTTGACTTACATCAGGACGACATCTACTGGTGCACTGCTGATCCTGGATGGGTTACCGGCACTTCTTATGGGATGCTTGCTCCTTGGACTAATGGTTTAACCCAGGTTATATATGAGGGCGGATTCAGTGCCAGCANATGGTATGAGCAGATTCAGAAACATAAGGTAACGGTTTGGTATACGGCTCCCACGGCTATTCGGATGNTAATGAAGGCAGGGGAGGATGTTCCGNCCCGGTTNGACCTTTCAACGCTTCGNTATATGTGTAGTNTGGGAGAGCCTTTGAATCCNGAGGCNGTNGTATGGGGGNAACAGGTTTTTGGGATGCCATTNCATGACAACTGGTGGCAGACTGAGACAGGCGCAATTATGTGTGCTAATTACCCTGCTATGGAAGTGAGACCAGGTTCNATGGGGAAACCAATNCCGGGAATAGAACTTGCGATTGTCNATGAAGACTTCGATCCTGTACCTGACGGTGTNGACGGNAACCTCGTTGTAAAACCGGGCTGGCCATCGATGTTCCACGGATACTGGAACAACTCGGAGATGTATAACTCAAGATTTAGGAAGGGGTGGTACATTACAGGAGACACCGCGAAAAGGGATGTTGATGGCTATTTCTGGTTTGTAGGTAGGGCCGACGACGTTATCAACACAGCCGGGCATCTTGTTGGACCCTTTGAAGTCGAGAGTGCCCTTATTGAGCATCCGGCTGTAGCAGAGGCAGGCGTTATAGGCAAACCCGATCCTATTGCGATGGAAATTGTAAAAGCATTTGTTTCTCTCAAAGACGGGTTCGAGGAAAGCACTCAGCTGCGTAATGAAATTATGCGATTCGCTCGGGAGAAACTTTCTACTGCTGTAGCCCCGCGGGAAATTGACTTTATACCTTCACTCCCGAAAACGAGAAGTGGCAAGATAATGAGACGCTTGCTCAAAGCTAGGGAACTCGGCCTTCCGGAAGGTGATACGTCTACCCTGGAAGATGACTAAAGGGATTCTTGAGACCTTTTCGGTTGATATGACCACATTGAGGAATGGAGGATAAGTTTTATGAAGATTTCATGGTTCCACCTGATGCCCTACAGATATCTACCTCGCGACTTTGAGGACAATTACAGAAGCGTTTGGGTGGACGTGCCCAGTGACCTATACGATTCAGAGCGGGGACACGAGTTGTATAACGAGTATCTTGATGAACTTGAACACGCAGATTCGGTCGGCTTTGATGGTATTTGTATCAATGAGCATCACAACAACGCCTACGGAATAATGCCTTCCCCAAATATTCCTGCGGCTGCCCTCACACGTCGCACATCCGATGCGGCAATAATCGTCTTGGGCAATAGCCTCGCCCTGTATAACCCGCCGATGAGGGTAGCGGAAGAATTTGCAATGTTGGACTGCATCAGCGGAGGCCGACTAGTTGCTGGTTTCCCGGTAGGGACTTCCATGGATACTAATTTCGCGTATGGGCAAAATCCTGCCCTACTTAGGGAGAAATACTTTGAGGCACATGATCTCGTACTAAAAGCTTGGACTGAGTCTGAACCTTTTGCGTTCAATGGCAAGCATACCCAGGCCAGGTACGTAAACATATGGCCTAGGCCACTTCAAAAACCTCACCCACCGATATGGATTCCAGGAGGGGGGAGTCTTGAGACATGGGAGTGGACTGCCAAAATGAATTATGTTTACTGCTATCTGAGCTATTCTGGATACAAACGCGGAATAGAAGTAATGAATGGCTTCTGGAAAGAGATGGATAATTTAGGGGTTGATGACAATCCATACAGAGCTGGTTTCTTGCAGTTGGTATGTGTTTCAGAAACGGACGAAAAGGCTGAAGAGGAGTATGGAGAGCATGTGGAATACTTCTACAAGAAATGTTTGCATGTTTTCGAAGGATTCTCTGAAGCGCCCGGGTATAGAACCATCAAGACTATTAAGGCTGGTAACACTAGGC
Source organism: Chloroflexota bacterium (assembly GCA_002708065.1). Classification (GTDB taxonomy): domain Bacteria; phylum Chloroflexota; class Dehalococcoidia; order Lucifugimonadales; family UBA826; genus UBA11795. Next base: position 17,297 of record PAOO01000047.1, on the reverse strand, counting down.
AGGTTGGCGCTCGCGCCAGCCAGGAACGTCAGGAACTTAGTTGGCAAGATTACAAAGATCAAGGCTACATAATTGCGGGAAGCCCTAAAACGGTAATTGAAGATCTCCGTAAGGCATCTGAGGGCCTCAGGGTTGGGCATCTAATGGTTTTGCTCCAAATAGGTAGTATGCCTAAGGGTTTGACGATGAAGAATACAGAGCTTTTCGCGTCTCAGGTGATGCCTCATTTACAGGACATGTGGAGTGAATACGAGGATCACTGGTGGCCTCAGCCTCTTGAGAATCGCCAAGTTCCTGGAGAATCCATTTCAAACGGTGCGTTTGTCTAATTGGATACAGCCCGTTTTTTAGTTCTCGAAAACTCTCTCTATCAAACAGGAGTGCAACCACCAATGGATGGATTTGAAACCTTCAATGTGAAAGTGCGAGACATAGATGTCCTTGTAAGGAAGAAAGGGGAAGGGGATCCTCTTTTATACCTGCACGGTGCATTCGGATACGAAGGTTGGCCTCGATTCCTAGATTTGCTGTCGGAAAACTTCACTGTTTACTCACCTGTTCATCCAGGTTTTCTAGAATCCGACGGCATAGATGAAATTAGAGACCTTTATGACCTAGTGTTATTTCATATCGACTTGATTGAAGCACTGAATCTTGATCGTCCATACCTTGTGGGTCAATTTTTTGGGGCCATGGCCGCCGGGGAGGTCGCTTCCGTGTGTCCTCACAATGTCGGCAAGTTAGTTCTAGCCAATCCTGCTGGCATATGGCTTGATGAAGATCCTGGGCTTGACTATTTTGTAGTTCCTGACAGTGAATTGAGAGATCATCTCGTCTCAAATCCAGAATCCAAAAATTCCAAAAACATTCTTCCTGAAACAAAGGATGAAACTGAACAAAGCTCTCGTTCGATTAACAAAGTAAGGGCTCTCAGCACCGTTGCTAAGTTTTTGTGGCCAGTACCAGACAAAGGATTAATAAGACGTGTTTCGAGGGTTAGCTGTCCCACACTCGTGATCACCTCTGAAAAAGATGAAATAGTTCCAGTGAGTCACGGCGAGGTCATCTCTTCTGCCGTTGTCGGCAGTGTACACAAAACGATCTCTGAAGCAGGGCATCTGGCCATTTTAGAGAAACCGGAAGAGTTTGCATCTCTAGTTGTCGAGTTTTTAGTTAACTGAAATTTCATTGTAGGGTTTGCCATCCCTGTCAGGAGAAACATGAACGTAGATGATATTAAAAACCTGGTCTGCGCAGAAATCGATTCTAAGGCTGACCGTCTGATTGCAGTTGCCAAAGAAATCCTACAAAATCCAGAACCGGGATTTCAGGAATTCAAGACCGCAAAGACAGTAGCGAGGGAATTCTCTAGTATCGGTATACCGTTTGAACAAGGTATTGGCATTACGGGCGTAAAAGGGACGATTATGGGAAGTGACTCAAATGGTCCTAATGTGGCTGTCATGGGGGAACTTGATTCACTCAAAGTGCTCGGTCATCCACATGAAGATTCCAGCACATCGGCTGCTCACGCCTGTGGCCATCACTGCCAGATTGCCATGATGCTAGGTGTCGGGATGGCTCTCCAGGCCCCGGGAGTTCTCGAAACCCTGTCTGGTAGGATTTCCTTGATGGCAGTGCCAGCAGAGGAATATATAGATGTTGAATATAGGGATAACTTGCGACGGGAAGGGAAAATTGAGTTTCTGGGAGGCAAACCGGAATTTGTGAGGCACGGTCATCTAGACGATGTAGATTTAGCAATGATGACACACACTTCCGCATCTCCTGAATCTGGGAAAATATCCTACGGCGGTACTAACAATGGGCTAGTTGCAAAGAGCATCAAGTTCACAGGAAAAGCATCTCACGCCGGAGGAGCTCCGCATATGGGCGTCAATGCTTTGAATGCGGCAATGATCGCGATGTCCGCTATCCATGCGCAAAGGGAAACATACCGAGACCAAGATACTATTCGCATCCATCCAATCATCACTAGAGGTGGAGTTGCGGTGAGCTCAGTTCCTGCCGACGTTCGCATGGAGACATACGTAAGAGGTGCATCGATAGAGGCATTCTTATCGGCCTCAGAAAAAGTGGACAGGGCTTTACGGGCAGGAGCTCTAGCTGTCGGTGGATCGGTGACTATAACAACTCTGCCAGGTTATCTGCCCATCAGTAGTAGTGAAAGCATGCTGGAACTCTATGTTGAAAACGCTGCTAGCCTTGTAGGAAAAGAAAGCTTAAACAAACTCTCTCACAGAACGGGATCGACAGATATGGGCGACATATCTCAACTTATGCCGGTAATTCACCCTTACGTAGAGGCTGCGTCCGGTCAAGGGCACGGCATCGATTATCTGGTACGGGACTATGAACTAGGAGTTCTTACGGGGTCAAAAGCGATGGCAATGACCGTTGTTGATCTTATGTCAGATGGTGGCCGTAAGGGAAAATCTATATCGGACGGATACAAACCTCCACTTACGAAGGGTGAATATTTAGCACTACTTCGTGGAATGATGCGGGAGGACACATATACAGAATGATTGACGTTCAGGATTTGAAAAAATCTGCATGGACCGCAATAGATAGTAGATCTGATTGGCTGATCGATGTTGCAAAGACAGTACTGCAAAATCCGGAGCCAGGTTTTTTTGAAATTAAGACATCAAAGTATGTCAGCAGAAAATTGGAAGAACTTGGTATTTCTCATGACAGCGGGATAGCNTTGACAGGATTGAAGGGTTACCTTCAGGCTGCTACTTCTGGACCGACCGTTGCAGTAATAGGGGAACTGGACTCATTGAGAGTAGAGGGCCATTCCTATTCAGATCCAGAGACGAACGCTGCTCACGCATGTGGCCATCATTGCCAGCTTGGGATGATGCTCGGCGTTGCCGTTGGATTATTAGCCACGGGGGTGTTGGAGGGTCTAGCAGGAAGGGTGGCTCTTATGGCCCTTCCTGCAGAAGAATTCATTGATGTGGAGCACAGATATGGGCTTCATAAAAGCGGCCAAATTGAGTTTATGGCTGGCAAGCAGGAATTCATTAGATTAGGGGCATTTGATGATGTGGATATGGCGATGATGTCACATACGAGCCTGTCCTCTGAAGGCAAATTTGCAATTGGTGGTACTAGCAATGGGCATGTTGTTAAGTACATTAAGTTTCTTGGGAAAGCTGCTCATGCAGGCGGAGCACCCCACAACGGGGTGAACGCTCTTCAGGCAGCGATTGTTGCTTTGAATGCCCTAAATTCCCAGAGAGAGACGTTACGTAACGAAGATACGATTCGATTACACGGAATAATGACAGGCGGAGGAGTATCCGTAAGCTCTGTCCCAGCCGAGGTTAAATACGAGGGTAGAGTTAGGGGCGGCACAACCGAGGCGATCAACGATGCCAATGAGAAAATGGACAGATGCTTGAGAGCAGGGGCTCTAACAGTTGGTGGTCAGGTTGAGATTGTTACCCTCCCAGGCTATATGCCGCTAATTAATAATTCAACTATGATGGATATTTTCTCAAACAATGCTTCCCAGATAGTCGGCAGTGAACACGTTCGCCGGAATCCTGACCACCTGAATAGGGGGGGCAGTACGGACATGGGAGATCTCAGTCAAATCATTCCTGTAATACATCCCTATACAGGTGCCGCTACCGGTGCTGGACATGGGATCGATTATCTGGTGGATGATTACATTCAGGCCGTAGTAAACCCGGCAAAGGCGATGTGTGCCACCATAATAGAGCTGCTTTCAAATGATGCCCAGAAAGCATCAAAGGCAATAGCTGACTTTAGGCCAAACCTTTCTGTAGAAGGTTATGTGGCGATTCAAAGATCTAGACTTAATGAGGAGGTTTACAATGGAATTTAAACCCACTTTACCTCACAATTCACATCTATTTTGAACCGAGAAAGTTTTCGATTTCAGAGGAATATTTTTTTACCCAGGCGGAATTTATTCGTATCCTCTCTTTTGCTTGTTCGATAGTTCTTTCTGCTGCTGGCGTCGGATTGGCAGAGAAAAAATCCTCAACTTCTTTTAGTCTTTCCATGGATGTAAATCCAGAAACAAGGGAAACTAACCGCATTAAGGCAAATCCTCCATCCCCGTATCGTCGGTAAATTTCTTCCCAATGGCTTCGAACAAAATCCCATGCGAGTGACCTTCCTATGGAAGAAGAAGCTACGCTCACAATAACCCTAATAGTGTCTTGAACTCGAATATCATCCGCCATCGATCTCCGTAACGTTTCTTCTAGCAAATCGACGTCTTCAAAGCTGGCAAGAGCAGAGTGGAAACGGACCTTTTCTTCTTGGAGTTCAGTACGTTTTTCAAGCTTCCACATTAGATCGTAAGTGTCTTTGCCCCCCCCCTTCGCTGCCATACTAAAAACTATGGATCTTATGTCAGGGTGAACTCCGATGGGGTCTTCCGCATATAATTTGAATCTATTTGATGCCTCTGCTAGCACATCAGTATCACCGTAATGTCCCAGGTTAGATAATGTAGTGCTTCGGAAAAGAGCATCGAGATGACCTTCATTACGCGACTTATCCCAACCGACTCTCGCGGCTAGTGGTTCGAATATTGATCGGCAGAAACTTTGGTATTCTCGATGAAAATCGCTTTCCCCAATCAGATTATCTATACCTCTCAGACCAGAAGAAAGATCCGATAAGACTGAAGCATCGGTTTCGTTTGTGTAAGATTCTGCTAATTTCAGGAATAGCGACACAGGCGAATATCCGGCCCGACAGAGAGCGTATGCGTCTCCCTGCAGACCAAGACGATCACGCGGGTTCATGGTGAGATTCTCGATAGCCGGTCTGAATTGTTCGATTAGATCTGCTTCATAACTAACTCGATAAAATCCCGTCTGATCAGGGTTCAGCTTAAACCATCCGGCCGTTGCCTCAAAGAGGTCTACTACAGCACTACGTCTGTCCAATAGGGAAGAAGTAATAGAAGTTGTTTTTTCAGAGCTGATTTTAAAGGGCACCAACCATTCTGTAGGATCTTTTGAAGCCGTATCCGATGAAATGTTTTCGTAAAGAAACCGCCGTTGATTCAATTCAAGTTTGGAATCTTGTCTATTAACCGATATCACCGGAAAGCCTGTTTGCTTAGTCCACGAATCCATTACTTTAGCGACAGGTTTTCCTGAGGCTTTTCCCAGAGCNTGCCAAAGGTCTTGGGTTTCAGCATTANTGTATGAGTGAGTGTCCAGATAATCGCCGATCCCGGTTCTAAAATCTTCGGGACCAATGTAATCTTCCAACATTCTTAGAATTGACCCACCCTTGCTGTAACTGATAGCGTCAAACAGTTGACCGATTTCCGCGGGATTATTCACTTCCTGTTCTATGGGATGAGAATTAGCTAGNCCNTCTAAGCTAAATGCCGAAGCGGTGTCAGCTGTGAGAAATTGTGTCCATATTTCCCACTCCGGGTGAATAGCNTCCACCGCCTTGTCGCCCATCCAAGATGCAAAACTCTCATTCAGCCAAAGGTCGTTCCACCACTTCATGGTTACNAGATCACCAAACCACATGTGTGCCATTTCATGAGAGATAATAGCCGCGACAATTTGCCGAGTGCCGGCAGAACTGTTTTCGGGATCTACCAATAAGGCAACTTCTCTGTATGTTATGGCCCCCCAGTTCTCCATGGCACCGGCAGCGAAGTCTGGAATTGCCAGATGGTCCAGTTTGGGAAGTGGAAAAGGTATCCCGAAATAGTCGTTATAAAAATCCAACAATTCTAATGACGTTTCAAGTGCGAAACGGCCCTGCTCTTCTTTACCTCGAGTAGTCCAAACTCGCATTAGAGTACCGCTGTCTGAGCGTTTTTCGATAGAAGCGAGATCGCCTACCACGAAAGCCAACAAATAAGTCGACATGATTGGAGTAGTACCAAATGTTACAGATTTGATACCGTTTTCTATAGAGTGTTCTGACTGTACAGGCATGTTCGAAACAGCGATCAAATTCTCGGCAACGAGCAAGGTAACGTCGAATTTGGCCTTTCTCTCCGGTTCATCCCAACAGGGAAATGCCCTTCTGGCATCTGTCGATTCAAATTGTGTGGCCGCTAGGAATGTTTCTTCACCTTCCATGTTTAGATAGCTGCTTCGGTAAAACCCTAAAAGCCTGTCATTCAGTTCCCCTGTGAAAGAAATAGATAACTCAGCGGAGCCGACTTGTAACGCTTCGTCTAAAGACAGCGTTAGTGTTTCAGACTCTCTATCTAGGTTGATAGTCGACACATTAATAGGGCGCCCTTGTTGGCTCAGAGAAGTACTGATTATTTCCAGCTCCGCTGTGTTCATAGTGACGCTCATTGAAGGGGAACGGATTTCTAGAGAGATGCTGACTTCGCCAGCAAAAGTGAAATCTGTNAAATTAGGTGCTAGGGTTANACGGTAGTGAGTAGGAATAACCTGTTCCGGCAATATCATTCTGCTATGCTCGNTCATGTTTACTTCTTTTAATCTCCTTGNACTNNGGGTATTTGGNCTCCCTATGAGGCAGTCCAATTAGGGGGTCTTTTTTCTGAGAAGGCAAGGGGNCCTTCCCTTCTGTCATCAGATATGAGGAAATTTCCTTCTTCAGAATACTTTCTGTCAAAGGCGTTTTGGAGAGGCCATCCAAGCCCTTCATATGCCATTTGCTTGGACGCACGGACTGATAGAGGGGCAGCTTCGAGTATTTCTGCTGCCCANCGCTCGGCCGTNTCCATNAACTGGGCAAGAGGCACAACCTCATTGGCAAGTCCAAGTTCGTATGCTTCTTGAGCCGAAATACGTTTTGCAGTTAGCATCATTCCCATAGCTCTCTTAAGAGGGATATGTCGAGGAAGCCTATGTACGCCACCAGCGCCTGCTATAAGGCCAACACGTGGCTCAGGCAGACCAATTTCGGCGTGATCTGCCATGACGATGATGTCACACGCCATGGCAAGTTCCAAGCCGCCTCCNAGGGCATATCCATTCACTGCGGCGATGATAGGCTTATAACATTCGTATCCAGAAGTTATCCCTCCGAACGGTGCCCTAATAGTAAATTTTTCCCTTTCCCCCCAATTTTCCGCTGTGTATCTGAGATCATTTCCGGCGCTGAAGGCTTTATTCCCAGTGCCTGTGACTATCGCAATCCATACGTCATCATCTTCTTTAAAGTCTATGAACGCTTCGTAAAGCTCTTTGTTTGCTGGGGGATGGAGCGCGTTTAATCTCTCCGGGCGAGTGATGGTAACGTATGCAACTCTCCCTTTTTTCTCATAATCTATAAATTCGTAAGCCATGAAATTCTCCTGACATTTGCCGTGCGGATTCTTGGGCTCCAAAAGTCAAAGCGGAAAGGATTATATAGAAACTTCAGATCTAATTCTTAGAAAAGGTATTTATCTTAAGTTGAGGGAGAGATAAGGAAAGGTTTGTTGAATTGATTCCCGCTGTGTAAAATCGCGAATCGATCTCCTCATCAGAATAACGGAAATTTCCTAGCGGGTGAGGGCGGATAGCAAGTATTAGGAGTTCAAATGAAAGTTCAGGCTAGTTATAGCGAATACTCGGTCCAAGGTATTTCAGAGGCTGCCCGAAAGGCAGAAGAACGGGGGTACGATATCTTTTCGTCTTCCGAGACAGGTCATAACCCTTATCTACCCTTAGTCTTGGCAGCTGAGCATACCGAACAAGTTCAATTGCAAACGTCAATTGCATTGTCATTTGCTAGAAGTCCTATGGATACAGCTTATATAGCATGGGATTTACAGAACCTCTCCAAAGGAAGGTTATCGCTGGGACTGGGAAGCCAGGTTAGAGGGCACATTGTCAGACGTTTTTCTATGCCGTGGTCTGCTCCTGCTCCGAGAATGAGGGAATATATTGTTGCTCTCAAACATATATGGGATTCCTGGCAGAATGGAACAAAACTAGATTTTGCTGGTGACCATTACTCTTTTAATCTGATGTCGCCATTTTTTAATCCCGGCCCGATAGATAATCCTGATATTCAGGTTTCGATTGCAGGGGTAAATCCGAACATGCTTCGAGTAGCAGGGGAGGTTTGTGATGGTGTAATCCTGCATTCCTTCAATACACCCCGATACACGAGGGAAGTGGTACTGCCCAACCTCCAGTTAGGAGCGGAGAGAACCGGAAGATCCATAGAGGATATCCAGATATCGGGAGGCGGATTTATTGTTACTGGAGCCAACGAGGAGGAATTGGAGAAAAACAAGCAGGAAACCAAGAGCAGAATTTCATTTTATGCATCTACTAGAAGTTATGCAGATGTAATGAAAACGCACGGTTGGGATGATACCCACGAAAAACTGTATAGGATGTCTATAGACGGTCAGTGGAATGAAATGGGGGCCCAGATCACGGAAGAGATGCTCGAAAATTTTGCTGTTGTGGGCACATATGACGAGATAGCACCAAAGATCAAGTCTACTTACGGCAGGTACGCTACATCAGTGGCATTCTCAATGCCCATTAAGGGAGAAGATGACGAAGAAGTGCTTCTCAACATACTTAAGAAATTAAAAGAATCTTAAATTCACGAGAATACAAAGTGTCATTTGGGCTATCCAGTTCAGGAAAGTGAAAAATAGTCCACTAGAACGTTGGCATTTCTGGTAGTCGTAGCAATTCCACGAAGTTTTTCTACTGCACTGTCAATATTCCCATCTTCATTGACTATAGTGTGATCAAACCATATGGATTCTTTCATCTCGTTCTTGGCAGTGGAAAACCGTACCGCAAATGCTTCTGGAGATTCCGTCATTCGCTGTCTAAGCCTACTGGATAGGCTTTCCATAGAGGGAGGTGCAAGGAACAAAAACAAGGCCTCGGGTGCAATACGCTTTAATGTTCGGGCGCCTTGTACGTCGATTTTTATAACAACGTTCAACCCACTAGATAAGGCCTTAGTTACCTGTTCCTTTGGCACGCCGTATAAATTTCCATAAACCTCAGCCCATTCAAGAAACCCCCCTGACTCCACAATTTTCTCAAATGAGCGTCTGGTAAGAAAAATGTAATCTTTCCCTTCCGTTTCCCCTTGACGCTTCATTCTTGTGGTGGCAGTTACAATGAAGTGAAAATCTTTATGCAATTCTCGCATCCGTGACAATACAGCGTCTTTACCAACACCCGAGGGGCCCGAGAGGACTAATATTATTGGTTGACCCGAGACAGCTGGCTTAGGCACGCTTATTCCTAACCCCTCAATTCGTCAATTGTGTTCCAGAATGACGGGTAGGAAACGCTGGCAGCTTCAGAATCTTCTATTGTGGTCTCACCTTCGGCTATAAGGCCAGCGATCGCGTTTGTCATTGCAATGCGATGGTCTCCATGACTTTTTACCTCAGCTCCGGAAAGGTTTGTNCCACCTATGATGTTCATGCCGTCGCGTGTTTCCTCGATGGTTGCACCAAGTCTGCTAAGGCTATCGACCGTTGCTGATATCCTATCGGACTCCTTCACCCGTAATTCTTCAGCATCCCTGATTATGGTTGTTCCTTTTGCAAAGCATGCAGCTAGCGATAAAACTGGTAGCTCGTCAACAACCCTGGGGATTAGATCGCCGTGAATCTCAGTAGCTCTCAAGTCACTGGTCGATGCGACAATATCAGCAACTGGTTCACCGCCTTCCATTCGTTCGTTCTCTATGGATATATTGGCTTCCATGGATNCAAGNACTTCCAGCATTCCGATTCTTGTTGGATTCATGCCTACATTTTTGAGACGTATTGAAGCGTTGGGGTGACAACAACCAGCAACCAACCAAAAAGCAGATCCGCTAGTATCGCAGGGAACTCGAACATCTACCGATCTTAATTCGCTCCTTNGAATATTGATGGTTAGCCCTTCATGTTCAATATTTCCGCCCATAGATAGGAGCATTCTCTCAGTATGATCTCTTGATTCGGCAGGTTGGTTCACAACCGTTTTCCCAGCTGCGAACATTCCNGCTATAAGTAAGCAGGATTTCAGTTGGGCACTTGCAACGGGCATNGTGTATTCAATACCTACTAGTTCGCCCCCCCTAAAAGAAAGGGGGGCAAGCGCTCCACCTTCTCTGCCCTCTATTTTCGCGCCCATTTGAGTTAGNGGAGTAGTGATTCGCTTCATAGGTCTATTTCTTAGCGAATCATCTCCAGTGATTACACTGAAAAAATCTTGNCCGGCCAGGAGACCAGATATCAGTCGCATTGTTGTGCCACTGTTGCCNGCATATAAAATATCTTTCGGTTCGGTTAGTCCTCCAAGACCTTTTCCCTCGATTTCAAAACACTCGTCTGATCCGGAAATTTTGCATTCATGATGCTCAGAAATACGGGCACCTAGGCCCGCCAAACATCCCAACATTGACGAGCGGTCGTCACCTACACAAAAATTTGAGACGTGAGCTTTACCTGATGCGATGCTATTGAGCAACGCAGCCCTATGGGAAATTGATTTGTCACCAGGGGGAATGACTATTCCTTCAAGTCGGGAAGGAGATGTAACTTTCTTGAACATATCNGCTTCCGCTTACCTGCTTCTTGGATACTGCCAGGATTCCCGGTTACCGCTTTCTCCCAAATTTGTCAGCCTTCTCGCAAGTTTGTCTCCGAGAAGCGCGGCAGCCATCGATTCTCCGGATGACGGGAGACTAGGGCCGGTTGCCTCTTTCCCAATAACGCCTGTTTCCCATCTCGCTCTTTGTTCCCAAGCGGTTATGAAGGACTCAACCAAGTCATCACTGTCCTCGCTCAATTGTGTCCTGAACTTGTGNAGGGANAAAATCATCTGATCTATCCAATGTACTAAGGGCTCCGAGACGGTTAGACATTGGGTTTCGGCATCTATTGGATCGTCTGATGACAGCTGGGATTGGCCATCGAATGGTATGCCAGCGGTCTTGTGCATTTCCCTCCATGAATCGCCGCCAGTTGTAGCATTAACGAACGCCGCGGAGATTACAGTGGGGAGTATGTCCATTGCAGAAGAATAACTATCATGCTCTACAGGATCTAGAAAATACGGTTTAGCCCCTAAGGCTTCTACCATACCAACCACCGTTTTTATAGCTTGTTCGTCTGCTGACNCAGTTGGCATAAGGCAATATTGTCCCCCCCGAAATGCTTCCGCATTAGAAGACTCTATTCCTTCAAACGCTTTTTTAACGATAGGCCTTCCACCCACATATCCGACATTATTCGGTAAGAATTCATTCGCCCATGCAGCAGTACGCACTTTAGAAGTTCCGGTGTCTGTCACGACTGCCCCGCTTTCTACGTGATCAGCAACTATCTGCATAAGACTACGTGTTTCCGCGATAGGCCCGTCGATGACTACAAGCTGCGCGCTTGAAAGTGCTTCTCTAGCATTAGANTCNATTTTGTCAAAAGCCCCGATTTGCTTTAAAAGGGAAGACGTTTTTCCGTGATCAGAATGCCCCACAACTTCCGTATTCTTAAGTCCCACACTTTTGAGCGCAAGCCCAATAGATGCGCCTACAGGACCCATTCCTAAGACAGTAATTCTCTCCAAAATATGCCTCCCCTTTTTATTCCGGTAAGTTTCAAACAATCACTTGAATAATCACCAAATGTGGCCAAAATCATACATGAANTCGTCACTGAAGAAATGCTCTCATGATGATTGCAACTGGTTTCCCAATTATGTTGCCGAATATGTTAACCCCAGGTATAGCCAATTCAGCTACAAGGAGGGCGAATAATGGCATTGGTCCNAATTGCTCCAGTTTCGAGTAGTGTTGTGCCAATTTTCTAGGCAATAGCCCTACAGCCACCTTGAACCCGTCAAGTGGCGGTATAGGGACAAAATTAAAGACTGCCAACAATATACTGATGTTCACAAAAATCAGGAGAAGGCGAGTTGGTATAAGAATTCCTTGATCTATTTGGTTTATTAGAACCTTGACCATAAGGGCCGCTACAAATGCCGTCATAATGTTAGAGATAGGTCCTGCAAGTGATACGAGGGACATCCCTAATCTTGGCTCGGTCCGGCGAAAGAAATACGGATTCACTGGAACGGGTTTTCCCCAACCAAAGCCGGCTATCAGGAAAAGAACCGATCCCATTGGATCCAAATGAGCCAAAGGATTCAGTGTAAGTCTTCCAAGGCGCCGTGCGGTTAGATCTCCTAGCGAATGCGATATAAGAGCATGAGAAAACTCATGAATTGTTACAGCAGCTATGATAGCTGCCAAAAGAACGAGAATTTGGACAATAGCGGCAATAGGGTCAGATATGAGTAAAGATAAAAATTGCAGCAGCATTCAATTTAACGATAAAGGGGCGGTTTCCACCGCCCCTTTATTAACAAACACTTAGGATTTTGGTTTAGTGTCCACCACAGGCACACCCACCGCCTCCGCCTTCTCCNCCTCCTCCACAGCCTCCGCCNCCTCCACAGCCTCCNCCTCCTCCGCCTCCACATCCACAGCCNCCACCACCACTTCCACAGCCTCCCCCTGTNTGTTCAATATTGGGATTTGAAATAACAAATCCACTTCTCATTAACCCATCCACATAATCTATTTCGGCCCCTTCCAAAAGGGGTGCACTTTCTCCATCTACTACGACCCTNATNGANTGGGCTTCAATAACNATATCGTCATCTTTCGGCTCATTTTCAACGCCGAGAACATGCTGGAACCCGCCATNTGGAGTCGGCGTNACCATGACACGNAGCATTCCGNTATCCTCACCCTGTTCTTTAAGAATCTCAGATAGCTTCTCAGCGGCCATCTCAGATACCTTTATGAGGCTAGTAGTAGCCACTNCACACACTCCTTACTTTTTGGTTGCAAATTAGGCCGCTANAGCAAGNTCACCCAAGATGCTAGCAAATGGGNTTGCTAGGGTCAACGTGATTTATACCTTGATCTCTTGAATGACCTTATCTTANAGGACGAATATTGACCCGNATCCTAATTNTTAGTTTTGTCAGACTATTGATTTGTCTATATTNTTTGAGAATTATTGGACNGTNTCANTCTTGTGTNTGAGTCAGTGTTGATCCTGATATTTCATGTTGATTAGTCGTTTTGACACTCTCCAAATTAACGGATAANCTTATTGTGATTTAGATGAGTGTTNTGCTCAGAATGTATTTTAAACTGTCCCTTGGTGGTACAAGCGAGGCGGAACCACCCGTTCCCATCCCGAACACGGAAGTGAAACGTTTCAGCACCTACGATACTGCGCTGGCAACGGCGTGGGAAAATAGGCCACTGCCAGGGGACTTTTTCAATNCACCCGTTTAGAGCTAATAANTCATNGCAAGAAATCCCACAGTATTCTCGTTTCAGATAACTCGTCAGCAANTTAATAGNCACGAAACCGTNCGGAAACTGCTCGTNTGAAAAGGCATTGGAAACTGCCTTANANGAATTNTAGTTTTAGATCCGCTTTACCTGAACGGCTAACGTTCCCTATAATTAAGCTTGCCTTAGTTGGCTAAATCTATTATTTCGGTAGCGGTCACAATAATTATGCCTCCACAAACCCAAGATGATTCACCACTAGATATGCAGCAACTTTTGGATGAGATGGAATTTAAATCTCTCCGGAGAGGTGAGATAGTTGAGGGTTCTGTTATGCGTGCTAATAGNGAGGGGATTTACCTTGATATCGGCCATAAAGAGGAAGGATTCATACCTCCCAATGAAATGAGAACCATTCCTTCTGATGAACTTGAGGCGATAAACGAAGGAGACCTACTCATAGCTTTTGTGCTTAGAACAGACTCGCAAGACGGCCCAATACTTTCTGTTGATAGNGCACGTGGAGAGGAAGGATGGCGGGAACTCCAGAAATATATGGAAGCTGATGAGACCATTGAGGGTAATATTATCGGTTTCAACAGAGGAGGATGCATTCTCGAAGTTGCTAATGTCCAGGGTTTTGTTCCAATGTCCCAACTGGTCACGATATCGCATGATCTTCTTGTTCCTCAAACCGANTCCGAAGAGGGTCAGTCTACTGCAGATGGTGATTCAGTAGAGGCTGCTCANCCTGANGGTGGGGAATTTGTAGGTACATCTTTAAAAGTGAAAGTTCTGGAAGTGAATAGATCAAGAAATCGAGCTATTTTCTCAGAACGATCAGCTTTGAGGGAGCAACGTGAAGCACAGAAAGCAGCGTTAATAGAGGAACTTAGTGAAGGAGAGATTCGCAAGGGCAAAGTTACAGGGATAAGTAATTTTGGAGCTTTTGTAGATATGGGGGGTGCTGANGGCCTTATTCATATTTCAGAACTGTCTTGGGGGATGGTAAATTCCCCTGAAGAGATCGTCTCTGTTGGACAAGAACTCGATGTGTTCGTGTTGAGAGTGGATAGGGAAAGCATGAAAATTGCGCTTAGTTTACGTAGAATGCATCCTGAGCCTTGGGATACTATACATGANCGCTACCAAGTTGGAGATGTCGTAAGCGCCACGGTAACGAAACTGGCTGACTTTGGAGCATTTGCTAGGTTGGAAGATTCAATCGAAGGGCTCATACATGTGACTGAACTCACCANTGCTGTGATTGNACATCCCAGAGAAGTTGTTTCTGAAGGAACGNCGGTAAAAGTAAAAATTTTGAGAATAGAGGCAGATCGCAAACGGCTGGGTCTATCCCTAAAACAATCCGAAGAGGAATTTGGCGAGCAGGTTTTCACAGCTGACGAATAAAACAGCAGGAGTCTACCTTTATGGCTAGCAGATTCGAAAAATTCTCTGAAAGGGCGAGGAGAGTGCTCTCGCTTGCTCAGGAAGAAGCGCAACGATTTAACCACAATTACATTGGNACTGAGCACATTTTGCTNGGATTGGTCAGGGAGGCGGATGGAACAGCGGCAAAGGTGCTCGCCAGTTTAGCGATAGAGCTCAGCAAGGTGCGGTCGGCAGTAGAATTTATCATNGGTAAAGGTGANACTGCGTCCAGTGGTGAAATTGGCTTAACTCCCCGCGCGAAGAAAGTGATAGAACTTGCGGTCGATGAGGCNCGGAGGCTTAACCATCACTATATTGGTACAGAGCATCTTCTAATTGGGTTAATGAGAGAAGGAGAGGGTGTCGCTGCGGGGGTATTGNAAAGTTTGGGAGTNACACTCGACAAAGTCCGCGGGGAAACTAGNAGTGTATTGAATAAAAGTGANCGGGCGTCGCAAGNCAAGGGAAGGTCTAAGGCATCGACAAAAACCCCCACCCTTGATCAGTTAGGTATCGACCTGACTGAGCGGGCGAATGATGGAAAACTGGATCCTACTGTAGGAAGAGAAAAGGAAATAGAGAGGGTCACGCAGATTCTTAGCCGTAGAACAAAGAACAATCCTGTTCTCATTGGCGAGCCAGGCGTAGGGAAAACGGCGATAGTAGAAGCGCTTGCCCAGCGGATTGCTACTAATGATGTTCCTGGTACTCTGCAAGGCAAGCGCCTAGTAACACTTGATATGGGCTCTCTTGTAGCTGGTACTAAGTATCGTGGAGAGTTTGAAGAACGCTTGAAGAAAGTCATAGAAGAGATAAAAAATGCGGGAAACTGCGTTCTGTTTATTGATGAGATTCACACTATGGTGGGTGCAGGTGCAGCAGAAGGGGCAGTGGATGCAGCGAACATACTAAAACCTTCTTTGGCACGTGGTGAGATGCAGACTATCGGTGCGACTACTCTAGATGACTACCGAAAATACGTTGAAAGAGATCCGGCCCTTGAAAGGCGATTTCAGCCAGTTAGGGTAGAGGAACCATCGGTCGATGAGACTGTTGACATACTCCGTGGAGTGAAAGAGAAATACGAAGAACATCACAATTTATAGATATCAGATGAGGCGTTACGCTCGGCTGCGAGTCTGGCATCCAGGTTCATTGCGGATAGGTTTCTTCCTGATAAAGCAATTGACTTGATAGATGAGGCAGCCTCTAGAGTCAGAATTAATTTCAGTACCGCTCCTCTGTCTGTTAAAGAGGTTTCTCGTATGCTTGAAAGCGTGCGCAAAGAGAAAGATGAGGCAATTTCAGGCAGACAGTATGAATTTGCCGCTGAGCTAAGAGATCGCGAAATGACCCTAAGTGAAAAACTTGAAACATTGCAGAAGGAATGGGAAGAAGAGCGAGGGGATGATCAACCCGTTGTAGACGAAGAGAATATTGAGGAAGTCGTGAGCATGTGGACCGGGATACCCGTTACAAGGCTTGCGGCTACGGAAACCGAGCGGCTTATAAATATGGAGAAAGTTCTCCACGAAAACGTGATTGGTCAAGACGAAGCGATTCAGGTTATATCCAAAGCGGTTAGGAGAGCTCGTTCAGGTTTAAAAAACCCCAAAAGGCCTACTGGCGCGTTCATATTTTCGGGTCCTACTGGAGTAGGTAAAACGTACGTTGTTAAGAAGCTGGCTGAGTTTCTATTCGGCAGTGAGGATTCTATGATCAGGCTTGATATGTCTGAATTCATGGAGAGGCATGCCGTTGCCCGGTTAGTTGGAGCCCCTCCTGGATATATAGGTTACGACGAAGGAGGCCAGCTAACTGAAGCTGTTCGGAGAAAATCTTACAGCGTCATATTACTGGATGAAATTGAGAAGGCTCATCCAGAAGTGTTCAACATATTGCTGCAGATATTTGATGACGGGCATCTTACAGATGCCAAGGGTAGAAGGGTTGATTTTCGTAATACATTAGTGGTTATGACAAGCAATATTGGCTCTGATCTCATACGCGAGGATCGCTCTATAGGCTTCAATGCTAGAACAGAGGGCGCCCAAGGCGATCAAGAAGCTTATGAACGTATGAAAAACAACGTATTAGACGAAGTTAAACGCTTTTTCAGGCCAGAATTTCTCAATCGAATTGATGGTACCGTCGTATTTCACGCCCTCAGCAGGGAACATATGGAAGATATCGTCGATATTCTTATGAAAGAGGTTTCTACGAACCTTTTAGAAAAGGGTATATCCCTTGAGCTCACTGATGCCCTTCTTTGTGGAGTCAGATGAGTCAGATGTTGGTTGAAGGGGTTCAGATAAAATTGCCAGTTGTTCATCAGGTTGTGAACTTTGATGACTAGTTTTAGGTTGAATCTTTTTTCTTGCCAGAAAGAAGAATAGCCATCCTAAAAAACCAAGTACCAACGGCCGAATAATTATAACAATATATGCGCCTTGCTTAGCCCCCTTGGTGCCATAGGGAAATTGTTTCTCTAAAGACGACGTCAAGCCCGGGGGAAGGCCTGAAAAAAGTATCATTAAGGCTTCAAAAGCATATAATACAGCAAA
>PAOO01000046.1 GCA_002708065.1 Chloroflexota bacterium | reverse complement strand
ATGAAAAAAGAACTTGCGGGAGCCCTCAGAGATGATCAGGTTTCCGGCGCAGCTTGATTTTTTAAAAAATCGTCCAATTCCTTTCTGCTACCCATCGACGCCTGTGCACCTTTTTTGCCAACCGCGAGGGCCCCATAACCGACCGCGAATCTTATCGATTCGTCAACTTTAAGACCTTCCGCAATCGCTACCGCTAATGCTCCTGTAAATGCGTCTCCCGCGGCAACTGTATCTATAACTGAGATATCCATTGCAGGCACATGTTTTCGTTTCTCACGTGAAGCGTAAACAACTCCTTTTTCTCCCAGAGTGATAACTGGTATGGAATCATATCTGGTAAGAATGATGTCGCAGGCCTTCATGGCCGAGTCAATATCGTTTATTTCTATTCCAGATAGGGCCTCGGCCTCTATCTGGTTTGGAGTGAGATATGTGCTCAACCCGGATAGTTCTGAAACCCCATCAACGGACGGAGCAGGGTCCCAGATCACGGTGATTCCTAAAGCGGAAGCGATTCGTGAAGCTACAACGTTAGCATGTATAGGAATTTCATTTTGCAGAAGTAGGACACTAGCATCCGCTAATGCTGTTTCCAAACGTGACTCGATATCCGAACTAAACGACATATTAGCCCCGTAAACAGCCACTATAGTGTTTTCACCAGAGTCGTCTACGGAGATCATCGCGACACCTGTCTTCCCAGTGTTAACCACATCAATTCCAGAAATGCCGATTGAGTCACTCTCCAATGAATTGATTAATTCTCTACCGAAGTTATCCCCTCCAACACGGCCAACCATTTGAACAGAGGCCCCGAGCCTGGCACAGGCTACAGCCTGATTAGCACCCTTTCCTCCTGGAGTGGTGTAAAACTCTGAACCGGGCACAGTTTCCCCCCGCCGAGGGAGCCTGCTCACCACGGAGACAATATCCATATTCAGGCTTCCAAATACGACTATCGATCCCGAACTCATGTTTTATCGACCTATACGTTCATCAAGTATAAGTTGTTCAAGATAACGGCCGACACCGTCTTTATTTACGGGTAAGGCTATATCGTTCGCTGCTTCAAGTGCGGGAGCTTCCCCTTCCTCGATGGCAACCCCGAGGCCGGACCATTTAAGCATCTCTACATCGTTGAAGCCGTTACCAAATGAAATCACGGCAGTGCTGTCAATGCCATAAAATTCGCAAAGCCATTGAAGGGCCTTATCCTTTCCAGCGTCGCTGTTAAGGATCTCGCAAAAGTGTGGAAGAGAACGGGTAGCGTAAAGGGAACCAGAAAACCGATTTTTCATCTCCTTCTCGATTCTTTTAATCTCTTCGGCCTCACCCACTGCTAAGATTCGAAAAACGTTTTCTTGGACGGATCTTAAATCATCGACTTCTATAATATTCACACCCGATCTNAGGCCATAAGAGNGCGCCCAATNCGNCATCNCTTCAACGTANACTTGGTCNCCNGAATATGCNACTTTCTCAATANCCTGTTCCTCTAGGTAGTCAAGCGCNCTGTTAATCTGATCAGAACACATATAGGTNCTCCAGAGNAAATCATCTGTTTTACACCTAGTTATTAGAGATCCCTGGAAAGAAGCTAGAAACTCAATCATAGGAACTTCCTGAAGATAATTCATTGCAGAAATTCTAGTCCTACCTGTAGCAGCTACAACAATCGCACCCCGGTTTTGGCATTCATTGAGCACATCTTTCATAAATGTGGTCACATTACCNGTGTCATCTCGTATCGTACCGTCGATATCTAAGGCGATCAGTTGAAATTTAGTATCAGCTTTACTCATTCTTGCTATGCTAGAATCCCAGCCAAGCACAAGTTTTTACTGTGATGCTCAATNCTACTTCTTGGATGAATGACATGCGCCCTTCCCCGAGGTTATTACTTTGGACACTCGTTGTCCCAATCGTAGTCTACCTGATAGTCCATGCTTGGAGGTCGACTTGAAAGCCAACTGNAGTAAATTTATATGACTCTAANGCTGGAGTAAATCTACATGACGCTAAAGAAGGTATTAGTAACTGGTTTTGCCGGTAAAATAGGTGGGATCATAAGAAAAAACCTAGCCGTTAATTACGAACTCTCTGGTCTTGATTTGCTGCAAGTGAAAGGGTTTGAAACTATTGTCGCCAACCTAGAGGATCTTAATGCCATAATGCCCGCCTTCGAAGGCATGGATACCGTCGTCCACTTGGCTGCGGATCCCAATCACAAAGGAGATTGGCAATCTAACCTTGACAACAATATCATCGGAACAAGGAACGTTTTTGAAGCAGCGAGGCTATCTGGGGTAAGGAGGATCNTATTCGCAAGCAGCAATCATGCTCTGGGTTTCTTTCCATTGAAGGACAATCCGTACAAGCAAATATATGACGGTAAATTTAAGGACGTCCGGCAACCTATAAAACTACTAGACACCGAGGTTGTGAGACCAGACGGGTACTATGGGGTTAGCAAAGCTTTCGGAGAGTCACTGGGTAGTTATTTTCATGATGAATACGGCCTATCAGTAATCTGTATCAGAATTGGCTGGGTTATGGAACCCGACGACCCAACGTTTGCCCCATCCGCGTTATCTCTTTGGATGAGCCACAGAGACACAGCCCAAGTGATCCAAAAATGTATAGACGCCCCAGAGACGGTGGGGTTTGCAGTGTTATATGGGATGTCTGATAACACTTACGGAATATGGGACATGAAACCAGGTAAAGACATAGTCGGCTTTAAGCCGGTAGACGATGCTGGAACCGAATGGTTTGTAAGCGAAAATATATCCCCCTTCATGACCTCAGGAGACCCGCAGAAATAACTAATTGTTTCGACAGAANATCTACATAAGGACGCTACCATGAAAATAGCTAATTACCAGACAGGTGTTGTGAGTGTACCGAGGGAAGAAGGTCCACTTACAGGAGGTGTAGGCTCCCANGCAGAATTTGTAACGATTAAGATCCGCACCGATAACGGTATCGAGGGAATAGGTTATTCAGGATTTGCAAGCAGCTTGATGCTCAAAGCCCTTAAAGCAAGTGTCGATGCCTTATTAGAACAACTCATAGGTGAGGATCCCCGCAACAATGANCGTATTAACGAACACTTGAGAATCATTGCGGGGGGAGGTGCTCCATCTGGTCTCGTTACAAGGGCGATATCAGGCATCGATGTAGCGCTCTGGGATATAAAAGGTAAGCATTCAAGTCAGCCTTTATACAAGCTTCTAGGAGGCTATCAAGACCAAGTNCCAGCTTACGCCAGCGGATATCTTTGGCGAACTTACGACCTAGATATGTTAGCTACCACGGCAGAGAAACTCGTAAATCAAGGTTTTCGGGCCATGAAATTTCGAATGGGAGCTGAAGATACCGCAGACAAAGAGATCGCTCGAATGAAAATCATGCGCGAAGCTGTCGGTCCGGACATCACACTAATGTTGGATATAAACCAGGGTTGGGACGTAAACACCGCTATTAATATCGGTAAAGAATTGGCCCAGTATGACCTCTACTGGTTAGAAGATCCCNTAAATCACCAAGACTATCAGGGCCTTTCACGAATCGCCGATAAACTCGTCACGCCGATTGCTGCCGGGGAATACCACTATGGAATCGAGCCCTTCAGAACGATGTTGGAGAATCGATCCATCGACATTGTNATGGTGGATTTGCTGAGGGCAGGAGGAATAACGCAATGGATGAAAGTAGCTCACATGGCGGAAGCCTACAATCTACCGGTAGTGAGCCATCTTGCAACTGAAATACTGGGTCACGGAATAGCAGCCTGTCCGAATGGCCAGTGGGTGGAGCATATGCCNTGGACTTTCGCTATGTTCACGGAAGAGCCTTTAATACAGGAGGGGATGATGGTTNTGCCCTCAGGGCCGGGACTCGGACTTGAGTTTGACGAGGAGAATCTCATCAGGTACAAACACCAAGGCTAATTACCTCTAACTGTAGGCACCGTTTCTCGTCTTGTCCTGTGTTATTATTTTTTCTGAATTTTTCTATGTTCTAGATGTTTTTTAGCTTTGAAGGGAGCATTTCAATTGGCTACACAAACACCAGGGNAATACTCGATAATAGGCAAGCGACCGGTTCGGCATGACGGGGTAGATAAAGTTACCGGAAAGGCACTCTATGGTGCCGATATGAATCTTCCAGGAATGCTGTACGGGAAAGTGTTGCGAAGTCCTCACGCCCATGCCCGTGTCAAGTCGGTAAACGTTTCTGCTGCACTCAATCATCCCGGAATCAAGGCTGTGATTACGGCTTCCGACCTCTCGCCACTTCCCGATAAGGCTGCAGAAATCGGTGAAGACCTATATGCGAATATGAAGTATGTGCGTGACCGGATACTTGCTTCTGACAAGGTGCTCTTCAAAGGGCATCCCATAGCGGCAATTGCCGCTTCGAGTCAACACGAAGCGGAAGAACTCTTGTCTTTGATAGAAGTACAATATGAAGTCCTTCCGTCTGTAACTGATGTGGAATCGGCAATAGCTGACGGAGCGCCGGTTCTCCACGACAATATTTCCTCCGTCTCGCTGGGGAATAACACTTTTGACAGCCCGAACATCGCCAGNCANGATCAGTATGAGCTAGGTGATGTGGAGGCAGGCTTTAANCAGGCGGATGAGNATCTAACAATTGAAAGAGAATTTCGAACAAAGACTGTTCACCAGGGTTATATAGAACCTCAGAACGGAACGGCATGGTGGAGAGCAGACGGATTCGTCACAATCTGGTGTAGCAGCCAAGGCCATTTCGGAATAAGGGATGCGACNGCAATTTTGTTAGGTTTACCGGTTTCTAAAATCAATGTAATTCCGATGGAAATTGGCGGAGGCTTTGGCGGCAANCTTCCCTGTTATCTCGAGCCGTTAGCGGCGTTGTTGTCAAAACAAAGTGGAAGTCCCGTCAAGATGCACATGACTCGGGCGGAAGTTATTGAAGCCAGCGGCCCCACCTGCGGTAGCCTGATAAAGGCCAAGATAGGGGTAGATGGAACTGGTAAAATCACGGCAGCAAAGGCAGAACTTTATTTTGAAGCCGGAGCGTTCCCNGGATCTCCAGTCGGAGGTGCCACAGCTTGCATGCTTTCTCCTTACGACATCAAGAATTTGAAATTGGACGGTTACGACGTAGTTGATAATAAGCCAAAAACTACAGCCTACAGAGCGCCTGGTGCCCCTCTTGGAGCTTTAGCGATAGAAACAATACTTGATGAGATTGCGGAAAAACTAGAGATAGACCCGATAGACCTACGCTTAATGAATGCCGCCAAAGAAGGGACGCGGCGTGCAGACGGAGTCGTTAATAACAGGATTGGCATGATCGAAACTGCCGAAGAAATAAAATCTCATCCTCACTATAAATCTTCATTGGGAGAATCCGATGGAAAATTAAGAGGGCGTGGGGTTGCGATGGGATTTTGGAGAAATAATACTGGCCCTGCTTCCTGCATTGCAGTAGTTACTCCTGCGGGTTCGGTAAACTTGACAGAAGGATCAGTTGACATAGGCGGATCCAGAACCGCTATCGCCCAACAATTTGCTGAAGTGCTCGGGATCCCCGTTGAGGACGTCAATCCTCAGGTCGGTGATACCGACTCAATCGGATACACCTCTGTAACTGGTGGCAGCGGAGTCGCATTCAAGTCTGGATGGGCTGCATTTGAGGCAGCGCAACACGTAAAATCCCAGCTAATTGAACGGGCCGCCTTGGTATGGGATACATCTGAAGATGAGATTGAGTATTCCGACGGGAAGGCACGTCACAGGTCGGACCCAGAACTGCAATTGACATTTAAGGAGCTAGCATCAGGCGCTAACGGAACAGGCGGACCAATAGTTGGAAGTGCTGGCGTAAACCCTACAGGGGTAGGTGGGTCGTACTCAGCAACACTGGTAGACATAGAAATTGATCCGGACACGGGAAAAACGGACATCCTTCGATGTACAACCTTCGTCGATGCCGGAAAAGCAATCCACCCTGACTACGTTGAGGGGCAGATTCAAGGCGGCACTGTACAAGGAATTGGTTGGGCGTTAAATGAGGAATATTTCATGAGCGAGGACGGCAAGGTTTTGAATGCAAGCTTGCTTGATTACAGAATGCCAACTAGTCTTGATCTACCAATGATTGAACCAGTGGTAATAGAAGTGCCCAACCCAGGGCATCCTTTTGGGGTCCGTGGGGTCGGGGAATCGCCCCTCGTTCCTCCTTTGGCCGCCGTTGCAAACGCTGTTTACAACGCGACAGGAACAAGAATGAGAGATCTCCCCTTGTCTCCAGGATCTATTTTGAAAGCATTAACAACTAAGCCGGAGTAGCCCAGTTTTCTAGTAACAGGAGAGATGTGAAATATGCCTAAACAATTTCAATTCAGAGACAGCGCCCGTGAGCAACTTATGCAAGGCATAGATCTCATGGCAAGAGCTGTGGGGATCACTCTCGGACCGAATGGACGAAATGTGATTCTAGCTAAAGAATTTGGTCCCCCGCAGGTGTGCAGCGATGGAGTCACAATTGCAAAAGAGATCGAGCTTAAAGATCCTTTTCCCAACATGGGTGCGCAGCTTCTTAAGGAAGCAGCATCTAAGACCAACGACGACGTAGGAGACGGCACTACGACTTCCACGATACTTGCCCAATCTATTTTAAGAAACGGCTTCAAGAATGTAGCCGCTGGGGCAGATCCAATGGCTCTAAAACGAGGAATAGACAAAGGCGTCGCGTCTGTGACTAGAGAGCTCCAGGAAATGTCTCGGTCTGTCACTGACAACGAGCAGATTACCCAAGTTGCAATTCTTTCAGCACACGATGAAGAAATGGGAGAGATGATCGGATCAATCATTAGCAAGGTAGGTAAGGATGGAGTGGTTTCCGTGGAGGAATCTAGGGGTCTCGACTACGAGATTGAATTTGTAGAAGGCATGGAGATTGACAGAGGTTACCTGTCTCCCTACTTCGTAACAGATCAGGACAGGATGGTTGCCGAACTCGATGAACCTTACATATTTATAACCTCCGAAAAAATATCTAGTGTTGAGGATCTTCTTCCCTTCTTGGAGAAATTCTCTGCAATTGGAAACAATCTGGTAATTGTCGCGGAAGATATCGATGGACAGGCCCTAGCTACACTTGTTGTAAACAAAATGAGGGGTACTATGAACTGCCTCGGCATTAAAGCTCCTGCTTTTGGTGACAGGCGCAAAGCCATCCTCGAGGATATGTCAATCCTTTTCGGTGCCACTGTCATAAGTAGCGAGACTGGGCGCAAACTAGACTCGGTTGAGATCAGTGATCTTGGTCGATGTCGGAGGGTTACCTCTACAAAGGATGACACTACTTTCGTCGAAGGAAGTGGCTCCGCTTCAGATATAGAAGCACGAGTAAACAACATTCGGGCGCAAGCAACAGAAACTAAGTCAGATTATGATCGTGAGAAGCTTGAAGAACGAGCAGCCAAGTTATCCGGTGGAGTATCAGTTATAAAGGTTGGAGCAGCAACAGAAGTAGAACTCAAGGAAAAAAAGCAACGGCTTGAGGACGCCTTATCTGCCACGAGAGCAGCAATGGATGAGGGAATCCTCCCAGGAGGAGGAACATCACTGATCAGGGCAGCTGAGAAAGTGCGTTTGGAATTCGACGGTACCTCTGACGAGGACACAGGTGCAAGAATAATCTTAGATTCAGTCACCTCACCCTTGGCACTCCTAGCAGAAAATGCTGGATTCAGCGGAGCTGTTGTCGTAGATGCAGTCATAAACGGTGAAGACGACTACGGCTTCGATGCTGAAAAGGATCGTTATGGCAGCATGTATGAATATGGAATTATCGATCCTACGAAAGTCACTAGGTCAGCTTTAGAGAACGCAGCAAGTATCTCCGCGATGGTACTTACTACAGAATCACTGATAACGGAACTAGATCCCCCAAAGTTACCTGCTCCATTTGATGACTGATTGATAAATTAAACTTCAATAAATAAAGAACCATGACGACTGATAAAGCCGTGGCATCAACACATACCGCCGATAGTGAAGAAGTCACCATCGACGTGCGGGGTGTGAGTAAGGGTTTTGGGCAATTCAAGGCCGTCCAAAACCTATCCTTTAAAGTTAGTAAGGGTGAGGTAGTAGGATTCCTTGGGCCTAACGGTGCAGGGAAAACGACTACAATGAGACTACTAACTTCCTATTACACTCCTGACACCGGCCAAATCCTTATAAATGGTGTCGACAACGCACAGCAAGACCTCGAAACTAGGCGTAGCATCGGCTATTTGCCCGAAAACAACCCATTGTACGAGGACTTGCTTGTTAGTGAGTACTTAGATTTCATCGCCGACTTGAGGGGAATGAGGGGAGGAGACAGAAAAAACAGCCTGGATCAAACTATCGAAGAAGCAGGTTTGAGCGAAGTATTTCACAGGCCAATTAGCGAACTGTCAAAAGGTTACCATCAACGTGTAGGTCTNGCTGGAGCTATCTTGCATCAGCCATCTATCTTAATTTTAGACGAACCTACAGAAGGACTAGATCCAAATCAACGAATCTCCATGAGAGACCTCGTACGGTCACTTGGACAAGATCGCACTGTTTTAGTAACTACCCATGTCATGCAAGAAGTCGAATCTACCTGTGAAAGAGTGATTGTCATTAACAGAGGCCAAATGTTAGCTGACAGTCCGGTAGATGAGATTCTTCAGCTCACACCAGGGTTACGTAAAATAAATTTAGAAATTGAAGGGGACTCAATCGAAGCCGGTCTCGCAACATTGGATTCAATAGAATCCGTGGAGAGAATGGATCCAATAGANGAACGGAAGCGATACTCAGTCAACCTAGCCGGAACGAAGGATCCAAGGCCAGAAATATTTAAGCTTGCTGCAAGCAAAGGATGGGTCTTGTGGGAACTCCACGAGGAGCGTATGCATCTAGAAGACGTATTCCATTCGCTTACCGCGGCTGATGAAGCCAGAAGGGCGCCGCAGAACTAATGAGGACACCCTTTTTTGCTCTGATTCGCAAAGATCTGAAAGGTTATTTCGACCAACCGACAGGGTACATACTCATAGTCGTATTTGTTGCCATGCTTTCCTGGGCTTTCTTCAAAACAGCCGTNCTTATGGGTGAAACTTCNCTAAGGCCGCTATTCACTGTGGAATTCGCCATAGATAGGCCTTCTCTACCCTGGTTNATGACTCTTTTTATCCCAGCGGCAACCATGAGATTACTATCAGAAGAGCAGCGGGACGGTACACTAGAAACTTTNCTTACTCAGCCAATTCGTGGTTGGGTTGTTCTTTTTACAAAATTTTTATCCGGGCTTATTTTTGTTTCAGTGGCTATATTTGCAACGCTGGGAATACCGATTGCGATAATGAGTGCGGGAAATCTCGATTGGGGTGCGGCTGCTTCCCAGTACGTGGGCAGCATTTTTCTCGCCGGNTCTCTTGTCTCTATCGGACTTTTCACGTCAAGCCTCACGAGGAACCAAATAGTAGCCTTCATCCTCGGTTTGACNCTCAGCATGATACTGATGATCATGGGATTGGAACTGGTAGCAATTACTCTTCCCTCTAATGTAGCCAATCTCCTTCAACTCCTAAGCCCTATCACTCACTTTGCCAATGTTGGTAGGGGAATCATAGATCTACGAGATGTCATCTACTTCCTTGCCCTAATATCCACTTTCTTAAGTGGCACATTCTTGATTATGAGAAGTAGAACTCTAAGCCACGAGACTTCTCAATTTAGAAATCTGCAACTNGGGGTTGCGGGGCTCATCATACTCAGCATTTTAGTCGGNTGGTTCGGCACCTCTATTAAGGGCAGAATCGATCTAACAGAAGATAAAATTTTCTCCTTGAGCCCGGCAACCGTCGGAATATTAAATGACCTTGAGGATCTGCTAACCATAGATGTTTACATGTCGTCAGATCCACCTGTTCAGGTATCGCCGGTGTCAAGAGATGTAAACGATTTTCTAGATGACTTCGAAGCAGGTTCNGATGGAAACGTCAAGATAGTAAGACATTTTCCGGAAGACGACGCAAGGGCGGAACGCAAGGCTACTACTGCAGGTGTACCTCCTGTACGTTTCAATTTGCATAGCCAAGGTGAACTTCANATCAANACTGGTTATCTCGGCATTGTTCTTACATACCTTGATAANAGAGAGGTAATCCCTTTCATAGAAAGCGTTGACGGGTTTGAATACGCCCTGGCCAGCCTGACCAACAGGATGTTAAGCGACAATATAGAGAAGAAAACCGTAGGATTTCTTTCTGGACACTCTGAAATGTCTCCGGCTGAAGAAATGGCCTCATTTCTGTCAGTTCTAAACCAACAGTATCAATTGGTTCCTGTCGAAGCTGTTGAGGGTGTCCCGCTTGCGATGGAAGGTATAGACGTTATTGTCGTAAATTCGCCGAAAGATCGAATAACTTCGGCCCANATCGACGATATCAACCGGTATCTGGATACCGGGGGGAAAGCTTTCTTCAACTTAGAACCAGTACTTGTGGACCTACAACAATTGGCCGGGCTTTCTAATCGAAACAGCCTTGCGANCTATGCTGAGTCTCGGTTTGGGGTAATCATTGACGACAACATAGTTTACGACCTTCAATCTAATGAAACACTATCCTTTGCAGCTGGGGCATCTGGAAGCGTTCTACTGCCGTACCCGTTCTGGGTCAGAGCGGAAGTCGTAGACAATAAAGTCGGGGGCAACGTCAACTCTGTAGTGCTCCCTTGGGCAAGTTCTCTAGGAATCATGGCGATGCCAGATTCTGAGTACAAAATTGAACCTCTAATTAGAACAACAGCATACGCAGGAATAGATGATCTATACAAGAATCTAAAGCCGAATGCTCCAGTTTTTACAGACCCCCTTCAAAGCAATTTCTTTAGTAGCGATCTTGCCGTGACTGCAGAGTCGGATAATGGCTCCAGAGTGGTCATTATCGGTGACGCGGACTGGCTGAGCGACAAAGCGACACAACGATTTAGCAGCAACATTCTTTTGGCACTTAACCTAGTCGATTGGTTGGCCCAAGAAGACGCTCTTGCCTCCATTCGCTCNAAAGTTGTATCTGAACGTAAACTGGTTTTTTCATCCAGTAATCACAGGAATATTGTGCAATATTCGAATATAGGGGGAGTCCCCCTCGCCTTTATATTGCTTGGGTTCGCCCGTTATCTCCGCAGACAAAGTAAGGGGTCTAAAGGCGGCTGGAGAATTCGAGCAGGCAGATTAATCGGGAGATCATCGACACCAACTGAAAGAGAATCGGAGCCATTGGAATGAAGAGCCGTCAGGTCGGATTCGTACTTATGGCTCTTATATTGATTGGTATTTTGGGTATAGCCATCAGGCTTATTTCATCTGGACAGGATGACTTTGTCATGGAAGGGTTAATGCCTATAACGCAGGATGTTATAACAAAAATAGAGGTCACAAGAGGAGCACAGACTGCAGAGCTCGTCAAGACAGGGGAGGAAAATTGGCGAATTGGAAAATATCCCGCTTTTGCGCCGAGGCTAGGAGATTTCTGGACCCATGTCGCAGATATTCCAGAATCACAACTTATCGCTCGGTTACCAAAACACCACGAACTTCTAGGTGTTGATGAAGTTTCAGGCACATATGTAACGTTCTATCTAGAGCAATCTGTACAAGAAGCGTTTCTTATTGGAAAGTGGTCACCAGAAGTAAAGCTTTGCTATATCAGAAAATCTGGTAAAGAAGAAGTTTATGGCATCCCCTGTGCGAGAAATGGTGTGTTTTCGTCAGATCCTGACACATGGAGAAATCCAATTGTGACCGCCATGCCGGAGGAAGATATTGCTTCGTTTGATTTCATATATCCCGATAGTACTAAAAGTTTTTCCCTAGAGAAAAATGAGGATGGCGATTGGATCGTACAAAGTCCTTCAGGTTCGGGGCCAGCAGACAGTCGTGTAATCGATGTTCTTCTTCAGGCCGTCAATATCGTGCCGGCAGTCGGTTTTGAAGAAGAGGATGTAGCCAAAGGTCTAGATTTTGACGCACCCGAAGGAGCAGTGAGGATCAATACATTAAAGGATTCGTCATCGCCAACAACAAGGTTGAAATTCATACGAAAAGACACTGAGACTTTTTATGTCAAGATCCCTTCGCAATCAACTGTTTTCCTGGTGGATGGTCGATTGGCAGAATTCTTACTCATGGCGAAAGAAGATATCCAGATACCAGATTAATCTAGGTTAACCGACCTTTGTAAAGGCCTGCTTACGCCTTCTGTGGCCCAACATCGCGTGGATGAGAATAAGGACGACCACTGCTCCAAATCCTAGTGCCACGTTAGATTGCTCCGAGTTACCATAAGATATTAAGTAAAGTGTCAAGTACCCACCTACGATGCTGAATAAGGACGAGAAAGGCAATCTCTGGGCAAGTAAACCAACTAAGACAGNGACAAGAAAAGCTAATACTGCAACTATCCCNAACAAGCCTATAGCTACGCCGCCGCCTATGGCCATTCCATCCCCACCTTTGAATCGGGTGAACACTGAGTTCCAGTGCCCGAAAACAGCCACTACTGCCGGAAGCAGAAGCATGATCCCTTCAACCCCCATCATAGCTGAAACAATAACAGCCAAGGCTCCTTTAGCCACATCAAATACTAGAACTAATAAAGCTGATCCCTTTCCGANACTTCTAAATACATTGGAAGCTCCAGCTAGCCCAGTTCCAGTAGAAAATATATCTATGCCCTTTCGACTGCTAAGCCGATGGGCAAAAGGCAACGCGCCGAATATATAACTAACTAGGCATGCGAGCACNACTGTTAAGAAACCATCGAATTCAACGATAGCCATCAGCTACCCCCAAGAGTACAAATAATACAATTTTAGAGGAACTTAGAAGTATCATCATACTAGCTTTTAAAATTAAAAGGCTTAAGTTGACTCTTCAATAAATTTAATTACATCTCTGGTAGAGGTTCCTGGACCAAAAACACCAGCCACTCCAATCTTCTCCAAACCTTTCTTATCGGAATCCGGAATTATGCCCCCAGCGATAACCAAAACGTTCGACATTCCAGCATTTTGAAGCCCTTCTAAAATTCGAGGGAACAGATCTCCGTGAGCTCCCGATAGTATGCTGAGCCCGACAACATCTACGCCAAGTTCAACAGCAGAATTTACTATCATTTCGGGGGTTTGCCTGATACCCGTATATACGACTTCCATACCATTTTCTCTTAGCGCACGAGCCACCACTTTAGCTCCTCTATCATGGCCATCAAGGCCAGGTTTGGCTATGAGCACCTTAATATCTCTGGTTGCCATGCATCACCTCTGAGCTGTCCCTCTATCAACCAATTCATACAGGACACCGCCTGTTGAAGAGGGATGAATGAATCCGATCATGCCGGACAATCCCTTCCTTGGTTCTTTATCTATCAATCTAATACCTTGCGCGTCCAACACGTTAAGTTTTGCTTGTAAGTCATCAACTTCAAAGCAGATATGATGAACAGTTTCTCCCCTACTCTCGATAAACCTAGCGACTCCGCCTGTCTCATCTATTGGCTGTATAAATTCCAGCTGAGACCCACCAATTCTGACGAGGGCCGCACGTACCCCTTGATCCTCTATCTCTTCGATCCCATTACTGTAAACGCCGAATAGAGTTTCGTAGAGGGTTAAAGTAGCATCAATGTCTTTTACCGCAATGCAAACATGGTTTATATGTTCTGCCCTACATATCGGTTTGTCAGTCATGGGAGTCCTTTTATTGTTTAAGTATGTTCCTAGCAATAAGCATCCGTTGAACTTCAGAAGTTCCCTCATATATTTCGGTTACACGAGCATCCCTAAATAATCTTTCAACTTTTGTTGGAGCAAAGTACCCGGCGCCGCCGTGGATCTGAACAGCATTATGCGCGGCCTGCATGGCCACCCTAGAAGCAAACAGTTTTGCCATAGATGCTTCCGTAAGAAAGGGAACTCCGGCATCTCGTTTACTAGCCACACTCATAACTAGTTGCCTGGCCGCCTCAGTCTCTGTAGCCATGTCAGCAATCATCCATTGAATCGCCTGGAGATCTCCAAGGGGTCCACCAAAAACCTCCCGTGTACGGGCGTATTGGACGGATTCCTCCAATGCGGCCTGCGCTATCCCCACACATTGAGCCGCTATTGATATCCTGCTCGCATTTAACACTTCCATAGTTTGCCGAAATCCAACGCTTTCTTCCCCGAGGCGATTGTGTACCGGAACATGACAGTTGTTGAACACAATTTCTCCGACCGTGGAAGCACGCACTCCCATCTTGCCATGAAGTTGATTGACTTCAATCCCATCTAGATCTCCATCCACGATAAGTGCGTCGATCCCCTTATATCCCTCGCTTTTATCTCGGGTGGCCAGTGTCACCATAACTCCGGCCTCGGGTGCGTTACTAATATAAGTTTTGGTCCCGTTGATCACATAGTGTCCGTTCGCTCTAACGCTTGAAGTCTGAATTGCAGCAGCGTCACTGCCTGCACCAGGTTCCGTAAGAGCGAACGCTCCAATTTTCTTACCTGTAGCGAGATCAGGTAAGTATTTTTGTTTCTGGTATTCATCACCGAATGTGTTGATATATTGCGATGTGAGAGAAAGGTGAGCAATATATATTACTGAGGTGGCCACGCATCCTCTAGCTATTTCTTCTGATACTAGCGCCAGCTGTCTCGTTGTTCCTCCGCTTCCCCCAAAGTCCTCGTCTATGGTCAACCCTAGGACTCCGAGGTCAGCTAGCTCACTCACGTTGTCCCATGGGAATTCTCCGGTTTCATCGTATCTAGCTGCTCGCTCAGAAAGATTATTATCGGCGTAATCACGCATCGTATTTCTAATTAATAGTTCTTCTTCCGTTAGCAATTGGTCGTTCATTTCAAGTAAACCCGCTCCATATGAGGGCTAAAATGCTCCAAAATCACCTTGCTCACCAAACGTTAGGCGGAGGGCATCCGATATTTCCCCAAGAGTTGAATAGGCTTCAACACAGTTAAGTATCAACGGGAATGTGTTTTCACCAGTTTGAGACGCTAATGTAAGTTCCTTTAGAGCATCCGAAACTTTGCTATTATCTCGCTGCTCCCTCACGTTGGATAATCTCTTCAAGTGACCCTCTATCTCTTCTCGTGAGATTGTCTGTAGTTTTTCTATGTTTGGCGCCGGACTCTGATACTGATTAACCCCAACTACTATTCTGGTCCCGTCCTCCACTCCAGTTTGAACACGGTAGGCATTTTCATGTATTAACCCAGACTGGTATCCGGACCTAATAGCCTGCACAGCTCCGCCGGAATCTTCGATACGTTTAATAATTTTCATTGCCTCGTCTTCAATATCATCTGTCAGCCTCTCTACATAATAAGACCCCGCCAAAGGGTCCACGGTATCAGTAACTCCTGATTCGTGGGCAATTATTTGTTGGGTGCGCAGCGATAGCTGTACTGATTCTTCTGTGGGCAGTGCCAAGGCCTCATCCCTTGAATTGACATGAAGTGACTGAGTTCCTCCGAGAACAGCGGCAAGAGCCTGAAGAGTAGATCGAATAACGTTGTTGTCAGGCTGCTGGGCTGTGAGAGACACTCCCGCCGTCTGAGTATGAAAACGCATCATGCAAGATCTCTCAGACTGCGCACCAAAACTTTCACGCATAGTTCGTGCCCAGATCCTCCTAGCCGCCCGAAATTTAGCGATCTCTTCGAAGAGGTTACTCTGTGCCACGAAGAAAAAAGAAAGACGACCTGCAAAATCATCTATGTCGAGTCCAGCTTTCACTGCTGCCCTTACATACTCAATTCCGTTGGAAATAGTAAAAGCGAGCTCCTGAACAGCGTTGGCACCGGCCTCGCTCATATGATAGCCACTGATGCTAATAGTGTTCCAACGCGGCAAATTTTCCCTGCAATACTCGAAAAGGTCCGTTACCAGCTTCATAGAGGATTCAGGGGGATATATATAAGTGCCTCTGGCAATATATTCCTTAAGAATATCATTTTGAACCGTCCCGGCGAGAGCACTCTCACTGACTCCTTGTTTCTTTGCGACAGCGATATACATAGCAAGAAGAACAGAGGCGGTTGCATTGATGGTCATTGAAGTACTAACTTTATCCAACGGAATTCCATCAAACAGTTGCTCCATGTCAGCCAGGCTGCATATGGGAACACCGGTTCTCCCAATTTCTCCGCTTGCCAAAACGTGGTCTGAATCGTATCCAGTTTGTGTTGGAAGATCGAACGCCACGCTCAACCCTGTTTGCCCCTGCTCTAAAAGATATTTAAATCTCCTGTTTGATTCTGCAGGCGATGCCAACCCTGCATATTGCCGCATCGTCCATAGCCTACCTCGGTACATATTGGGCTGGACTCCTCTTGTAAACGGAAATTCCCCCGGAAATTCCCTGTTTTCATAGGAGGTAACGAGATCCTCATGGGTATAGACTGGTTCTATGTCAAAGCCTGACGAAGATTGAAAGCTTTCCTGACGCTCAGGAAATCTGTCCCGAACAGGTCCTAATGTTGAGTCCATCCATTGCCGTTTTGATTTGCTTGCCATTGGAAAAACACCTACTGTCAATGTGGCTAAATAAAGGCTGCTTTCGAGTGTAATTTTCTTCGTAAACCAGTGTCAAATAGATACCGTGTCTATTCAATCAATCCATCAAGAGACATGGGCCCCTATCTATACACCATCCTGGCGACGAGGACCGGTGGTATATCTTCAAAATTGAACCAGCCTACAGCATCGGTCGGCTCCACCTTTCCTTCGAATAGAGGCTCTTCAATGCCATCTAATACCAATCCTGAATCAAAAAATATATTAAATATGTCGCTCAAAGAGCGATGGAAAACGTGTTGAAGCTCTGGCTGTCCTTCCATAGCAACGGATTTATACTTTTCCGGAGTCCTGTATCTGTAAATCGATAAGCTGTAGGTGCGCTCTGTTCTGCCGCGAGAAGTCAGGTTGGATTGGGTCATTTTCATACCTGGAGGAGAATTGAACGCGGGATGGATTATGGAAAATACGAACTTGCCCTTAGGTTTAAGTAAAACAGGTAGAGCCTCTATCAGCAAAGTTATG
This sequence comes from Chloroflexota bacterium, assembly GCA_002708065.1. Lineage (GTDB taxonomy): Bacteria > Chloroflexota > Dehalococcoidia > Lucifugimonadales > UBA826 > UBA11795. The sequence continues at coordinate 14,708 of PAOO01000046.1, read as the reverse complement.
TCAGCCATGTCAAAAAGTGCCATAGTGCAGACTGCAGCGTCAAACCTAGCTTTTCCCAGACGGGTAAGTGAAGATCTATCCATTGCGTCAAGTACTTGAAAATCTAGATCTTTATAACTTTCCGGAGTTCTCGCCTTGGCGTTTATGATCATTTTATTAGAGACGTCTGTAGCCAGAACTTTCGCTCCAAGTTCAGACATTGTCCGAGAAAATTGGCCATTACCACAAGCGATATCAAGGATTTCTTCGCCTCCTTCAATTCCCAAAAGACGAAGTTGAGCAGGCTTTATCAAGATCTCGTGAAATGAATTTCCTTCGGCCATCCTTTCGTCCCAATAGTCGGCATTAGCGTTCCATGTATCTCTGACTTCACAATTTAATTTGCTTAATTCATCGGTCATGTAAGTAGTCCCCAATACGTATTTAATTCTTTATTATAAATTGACACTAGGTTAGAGTGAAAACTAGAATCAGGAAAACGTATGATCGGATACATTCCCAATGCGGCGGTCCGTCGATCTTGAACGATAATAGGTTAGTTTCAGGCTCAGTTAACGAAGATGATCTCAATGTAGACTCGAGTCTGAGACCAAGAAGCCTGTCTGCTTATGTGGGCCAGAACAGTATTAAGAGGAATCTTGGAATAGCAATCACTGCTGCCAAGCAAAGAGGAGAACCTCTAGACCACGTTCTCCTTTATGGTCCCCCAGGTCTAGGCAAGACAACCCTTGCAAACATCATTGCTTCAGAAATGGGGGTTCGGATAAAGACCACTTCAGGTCCAGCAATAGAGCGACCCGGTGACATGGTGGCCATACTTACTCAACTACAGCAAGATGACATCCTTTTTATCGATGAAATCCACCGATTAAACAGAGTCGTGGAGGAAGTACTTTACCCTGCGATGGAGGACTTTTTTGTAACTTGGGTCATAGATAAGGGTTTAAAAGCCAGAAGTATGAATTTATCACTTAAACCTTTCACTCTTATCGGCGCTACCACCCGATACGGTATGGTTAGCGCCCCGCTGAGAGATAGATTCGGGTCCATACACAGGCTTGAATTTTATGATGAAGAGGATATGTCCAAGATTGTTATTCGATCAGCCCGCATATTGGAGATTGAGGCAGATCCGGTTGGGATTTCCCAGATCGCAAAACGTGCGAGAGGTACCCCAAGGGTAGCAAATAGNTTGCTCAGGAGNGTACGAGATTATGCTCAGGTTATGGCAGACAATGTAATCAACGAAGAGGTTTCGACTACAGCATTGAGTGATCTAAACGTAGACGCTCTGGGTTTAGACGGTGTGGATAGAAATGTACTTGAATGCATTATAGAAAAATTTGAGGGCGGTCCCGTCGGTTTAGACACTATAGCAGCTTCAATCAATGAAGAATCAGATACGATCGAGGATGTATACGAGCCATTCCTATTACAACTCGGCTTCTTAGACCGCACTCAAAGAGGCCGCGTTGCTACCAGAAGGGCATATGAGCATCTAGGTTATATCTATGACAAACCTGGGGAAAGCGATCGACTNCAGGCTAGGCTCGATATCTGATCTTCTGCCATGGCTTTAAAGTTAATCAGGTCACTCGGATTCAGGAGNATGGGTNCGAATCTTCAAAAGAATCCAAATGGACAGAAATGACCCGAGAATAGCTAATCCTGCAAGCAAGCTCAACTTTTGAAAATTATCGACTATAAATTCCTGTATATCCTCACCGAACAAAAACAGTAACAAACCCAGAGTTAGGAATCTCGCTCCCCTGCCAACNAATGAAGCTAATATGAATCGCTTCANATCCAACCTCAGTATACCGGCCAGAATAGTAAAAACTTTGTATGGCACCGGTGTCACAGCTGCAATTAGAATCGCCCGCGTACCGTATTTGTCAAACAGGGATTCGGCAGATTTCACTCTCTCTGGGCTCACGAAACGGTATAGCAGAGGTCTACCAAACCTTCCGCCTAGCCAATGTCCAACAATAGCCCCNAGAACGGAAGATATTGTAGCAATAACTGCAAACCAAATAGCCAGTGATGGTTGAAGTACACTCATCGGGATCAATAACGGATCAGGAGGGATAGGAGAAATTATTGATTCTACAAAGGCCCCGATAGCGAGAATTGCAATGGCCCAGTCGCTCTCAGCAAAGCTCTGAAACCAGATTGTTAAGTCATGAAAAATATCCATGGAAATTCAGCCAGCTAAACTAGGCCCACTCTCCTAAAAACCTCCTCGATATTCGATGGATCCGCAATTCGTTGTCCNCCATCAATTTCACTGACGACAGCGGTGATTGCAGAGTTTACAGGAGTTGGGATGCCGTGGATCCTACCCTGTTCTGATATATATCCATTCATGAACTCAATTTCTGTTCTCCTGCCCTTGGTTACGTCCTGTGACATAGAAGATTTCCAGTCTCCTCGTTCGGATCCTGGCAGGAACTTGGCATCCAATTCCTCAAAGATATCTCCACGATCAGCATCTGCCCATTTTTCGGCGGGTACGCCTTTAATTGGTTCTATATGAAAGTTGCCAGCGAGACCAACTTTGCAAGCCTCTTTGGAGATCTCAACTTGCAATCGCCGAGCTTCCGGGATCTCAGCCGCTCCCGATGATCCCAGGCCAGTCATTGCAGTTATTGGATTCGAAGAAGCATTTGTAACTAATTTTGACCAACGTTCTCCCCAAATGTTTGTGGTCGCTCTTGATCCATCAATACACGATAACAGTTCAGCAATCTCTTCTGCGCGAGGAGTAATTCTCCCGTGTAATTCGCCTACTCGAAATACGTCATGACCTCGTTCCCGCCCGGGCTGTCCACCTCTATTAACAAGTGCAGGTTCCCAAAGACCAACGGTAATGCTTGACATCACACAACCTATAGCCCGTTCAAAACCAACAATTGATGCCAACTTTAAATCGTTCATACAGTTCTGATTATCCACCACCACACCATCATTTCTCAGCAATCTTTTCGCAAAGTGGGCAACCCATTCAGTGTCATATGACTTGACTGCCAAGAATATGATGTCGAATTTTTGGTTTACCTGCATCGCATCAGAAAAATGATGAGCATTTACCGAAACATTAAAAGGTCCCTGGCATCCAGTAACATTTATCCCCCCTGATCTCATAGCGTCAACATGCTCTCCCCACATATCCAAAATCGTAACGTCATGCCCTTCCCTGGTTAAAAAAGCACCAATATAGCTCCCGGCAGCTCCAGCTCCTACAATAGCCATCTTTTTTGTCAACGGTTCACTCTCCTTATCTCATTTCCTCAGGGGCCTCTTAATTCAACTTCTATTTCCTCTGACGAGTCCCCGGACCGGACATTTGCGACATAGGTTTTATCCCCTTTAGGAAAGGTTATCAATTCTCCTTCCTCCGTTGCGACGCTTATCGATTCAGAGCCGGCCAACACCTCTATTGGCAATTCTGAATTGTGCTTAAGAGAGCCCACCAAAATTTCCTGCTCTAGGAGAGCCTTTAGCGCAACGGCCTTCGTAACAATATCGAAGCTTATGGTGTTGCCAGGGACGAGTTGAGCCATCTTGGCATGATCAGCCGTTATCACAGTACCAATTTTTGCATAGCCTCCAGTTGTGCCACGATCTGCCGCTAGGATTATTGGAAGACCGTCACCTGGAACTTGTATGGCCCCAAATGCTGTACCGTCGGAAACTACATCTGCCGAATCATTGTGTACAAGCGGAGAACCCTCAAGCCTGATTCCCATTCGGTCGGAGTTCACAGAAACCGTATATTGGCCTTCACTGAGGATCGCAAGGGACTCCTCCGGAAATAGATTGTGTTGAGGCCCCAGCAGAATCCTTAATAAGGAATTTCCAGTGTATGTAGGTGGGTTCTCTATTCTTNGTACAGCTACTCCCGAGGAACTGGGCTCCCCCATGTAGAGAGTGTCTCCTTGCCTCAATGCTCTTCCTTCCACACCACCAAATGTACCTGGTACGTAAGTGGAAGNACTTCCCATTACCACTTCGAGATTTTCACAAGATAGTCCACCGCTAAACGAAATGTATGCCCTGGCTCCTGAACGNGGTCCTTCAAAAGAAAGNANGCTACCCGCTGCCACATTAATTGCAGACCAGTTCCTGACGGGTTTTTGATCTAGAAGGGGACCAAGGTCTCCACCAGTGATGGAAATTATTGTGTCTGAATCAAATTGCAATCGCGGCCCAAACAGTGTTGATTCAAGTAATGGAGAGTTCTCCGGGTTTCCTACAAGTAAATTTGCGCATCTGAGAGCTAACTTATCCACAGCTCCCGATTCTGGTACTCCGAACCTCTGGTATCCAAACCTTCCAAAATCCTGCACGGTTGTGAATGTGCCCGGTTGTAATACGTTTATCAACCGACGATCACCTCCAATTCGTAGGAATTTGATTGCACAGCATTGCTAATTTCGTCGAATTCTTTTTCAGATTTGATTGGAACGAAGCGAAGATGATCCCCCGGCCGAAAAATGGCAGGATCGGTTCTATAAGGATCAAATAGAACTATCGGTGTACGGCCAATTAAACGCCATCCTCCTGGGCTTGATACGGGATAAACCCCTGTCTGACTACCAGCGATCGCCACCGAGCCCGCCGGTACCTCAGTCCTGGGACTATCTAGTCTCGAGCAATGCAACTCTTCACTCAGCCCACCAAGATAAGGGAATCCGGGGCTGAATCCTAAAGCGTAAACCCTATAGTCGGAGCCACTATGAATTCTGACCGCATCTTCTTGACTTAATCCAGTGATGGTGCAGACGGAATCCAAATCCGGCCCAAATTCCCCACCATAAAGGGTTGGCAGCACGACTGTTCTACTACCTACATCGTTTTCTGAGGTGTGATATTGCATTAAATTGCTAATGCTTTGTTCAAGGCTTTTTTCGGACAAAATAAACGGGTCGTAATGGATTACTATTGAGCTGTAGGTAGGAACTATTTCCCTGACGCCCGGCCAGTCCGATTTCATTAAATCATCTGTAAGAATTCTGACCTGGTCATTGATATCTGTACTAATGCCTTCACCCATGTTAACCATTAGGGCAGAGTCCCCCATTGAGGCAAAGTTGGGGAACACTACCTCTTGATCACCGAAATTCTCAGAACTTTGTCTGACATCACCAGAAGTTGTCATACTATTTCGGACAATGGCGTCACCGATACCCCTTCCCGTTCAAATGCGGACCGTAAACTCCGGGCCATATCTACGGCTCCTGGCGTGTCACCATGAAGACATATGCTATCGGCCATCACTTCAACTTCGACCCCTTCTACNGATCTNATCTTTCCTTCCTTGACCATAAGTAAACTTCTTTCGACAACTTCTGACGTGTCATGGATCACCGAACCAGGTAGAGAACGAGAGACAAGAGTTCCGTCACTGTTGATCGCTCTGTCAGCAAAGACTTCCCGGGCTACCCTCATACCCAACCCCTCTGCNACATCTATCCATTTTGATCCTGATAATGCGAGCAAAACAGCGTCAGATTGGACTTCGAGCACAGCTTCGCAAATAGATTTCCCCAGTTCTACATCGTTTACGGCTTGGTTGTACATAGCGCCGTGAGGCTTCACATGTTGCAATCTCTTCTCCGCTGTGAATGCGGACAAAGCTCCCGCCTGATAGACAACGTCATTCCTAACTTCCTCAGGAGTCGCAGCCATGTTTCTTCGGCCAAACCCGTTTAAATCAGGATAGCTAGGATGAGCACCAATACCCACACCATGTTCTTGCGCGAGACTTACCGTCTTCCTCATCCAAATTGGGTCACCGGCATGAAATCCGCAGGCGATATTAGCTGACGTAATGTACTTGATCACTTCTTCATCGAATCCCATCTTGTACATACCAAAACTTTCGCCCATGTCGCAATTGAAATCTATTCTTGAAGCCAATGCTCTCTCCTCGCCCAAAGATCATCTTTATTATTGGGAAGTAACCAATGGAACCTTCCACTATTCGAATTTTAACAAGATAGCAAGAGAAATTTCATACTGAAGCGGAAATCATGCAGTGAATCTGAGGATATCCGACTCGGTGCTAGGTATTGCCTATTTCCAAAGAATTAAATATCCACCTCACTCACCCACGTTGTCATCTACCAGTCCGATTTACCGGTCAGATTGAGTTTTTCCACGGTTCGGAGCATATTTTAGTTGAAAATACTTAAGGTTTNACTACACTGCCATCCGCTCTTCGTACAGTGTCCCAGGCTCCTCCGTAGGCCCGGTCCTTGAAAGGAAATCTTGCTGCATTACTTTCATCTATATCTATACCTAATCCAGGCAGTCCGTTAGGCCACATATATCCATCCCGNACTTCAGGACAACCTGGAAAAACCTCCTTTGTATTTTCACCAAATATCGCATACTCCTGGATTCCAAAGTTGATGGTGTTCAAATCGAGCATTAAATTAGCAGCATGCCCCACAGGGGAAGTGTCTCCAGGGCCATGCCATGCCGTTCTAACATTGAAAGCCTCGCAGAGTGCAGCAAGCTTTCTTGCGGGGGTGAGCCCGCCTATCTGAGAAATATGAATACGCAAGAAATCAATCAACCTATCCTTTATCATCGGAATGACCTCATGGGGGTTGTTATATAACTCGCCCATGGCTATCGGCGTACTGGTTTGATTTCTCACCATCCTGAAATAGTCATTGTCTTCTGGAGAGAACAAATCCTCCAGAAAAAATAGCTTGAACTGTTCTACCTCTTTTGCAAAACCGACACCCTGTATTGGTGGAATTCTCTCATGAACATCATGAAGAATCTCGACGTCCCAGCCAACTGAAGAACGTATATGTTCGAATAANCCAATTGCTGACTTCATATAGGGACCCGGCTCGAAGATACCGCCCGGATGTGCATGCAGGGTTTCTGGCAGGTATTCAAACAATCTGTCAGTCCCGAGTCTGGGACCAGATTGGCCGTCNGNTACCAACGATTCAGATCCCTTGTTGCTGTATGTCGCATAACCTGGGGTGGCTACTTGCACGCGGACGTGGTGATATCCCTCATCAATAAATCTCAGTACGTTTTCTTCTACTTCTTTTTCATCGGTCCCATTGGCATGTACATATACCGCAGCAGAACTCCTGGCTTTTCCTCCGAAAAGATCATATACGGGCATACCTGCCTGCTTACCTTTAATGTCCCAGAGCGCCTGGTCTATACCACTNAGCGCATTATTAAGGACAGGTCCGTTTCTCCAATAGGATGAAACGTATGAGGCCTGCCAGATGTCTTCTATATCAGCAGTATCTTTGCCTATTAAGAAAGGTTTCAGGTAATCATTGATGGCACTGACCACNGCGGAAGGCCTTTGGGTGAAGGTGGCGCATCCAATCCCATACAAGCCTGGCTCATCTGTTTCTACTTTAACTATTACCAGCCTGATATTATCGGGCTCAGTTAAGATGACTCGAACATCTTTAATTCGTGTTTTACCCATATATAGAATCCTTGTTAAGCCTTAAGAAGTATATCTCTGAAAAGAGTGAGCTATCGCCATACAAATTTGGAAGGTAGGAAGGAATTNGAATACGACTCCAAGCTATCTTTCTTTAGCAATCTTTCCCTAATTGTGCCTAAATTCATGATCCCAATTACTTAACTTTCTATAAATTTTCCAGGTCCCGGACGGAACGTTCCGTTAAGGTAAAAAGTCTGACAGTACAGGCAAATTCATTCGACATGAATCACCTGTATAAAGAAAGGTCATGGAGCGACAGAAGGGATTTGAACCCTCGACCCTCTGCTTGGGAAGCAGATGCTCTACCCCTGAGCTACTGTCGCAACTTGACGCACGTTCAACGCGGTGAGATTGTAGCAATAAGAGTAACCTCACTCAACACAACATCAAGGAGAAAACAATGGCATTAAAGCCCCTCATCTTAGAAATAGGAACTGGCATAGATCTTCACGGCCACAACGTGACTGAAGCTGCAAGAAGGGCGGTATGGAACGCGGTACATCAAAGTAGCCTAATGGGATTAGGACTTTTTGGCCCAGACACATCAAAAAATATGGTTGTAGAGGTAACAGTAGCCGTATCGAGGCCTGACGAAGTGAANGAGGAAACCGTACTGGCAGTTCTACCGCACGGAAAGGGCAAACTAAAAGTGGTCCAAGGTGGATTGGAAATCGAAGGTCGGGAAGGGTCCGGAGATTTCACACTGATCGCAAACGCAGCTGTCATAGCAAAAATTGATGTGTAAACTGTTATTTGTTTACTACTTCCCGTCAGCCAACAAGTGTAACGAGGTAATTTAGATGAACTTTGGATTCGGTATACCCATGCGCGGCGATCTAGCAAACATGGAGTCGATATCAACAATAGCCAAAGGCGGGGAAGAAATGGGGTTCGACATAGTNACAATAAGCGATCATATTGTGGTACCAAGAGAGATTGACTCCATCTATCCCTACAATGAAACGGGAGAGTTTGTGGGACAAGACACCGGCGAGTGCCTAGAGCAGTTGACTACTACCATGGCTATAGCCTCGATAACCAACCGTCTTCGACTTCTTACATCGGTCATGGTGCTCCCCCACAGAAGCCCTGTTCTCACCGCGAAGATACTAGCTACGATCGACGTACTCTCCGGAGGAAGACTAGATGTGGGTTGTGGCGTTGGTTGGATGAAAGAAGAGTTTGAGGCAATAGGGGCACCTAATTTCTCGGAGAGAGGTGCTGTTGGTTCGGAATACCTTCGCGCTTTCAAAGAGTTGTGGACTAGTAGTGACCCTTCTTTCGAAGGGAAATACTGCAATTTCTCCAACATCTCATTTCTTCCTAAGCCACTTCAACGACCTCATCCACCCATCTGGGTCGGCGGAGAGAGTACTCCGGCATTAAAAAGGGCGGCTTCGCTCGGGACATGCTGGTATCCAATCGGGTCTAACCCGAGATTCCCCTTGGACAATATCAACCGATTAAGCACTCATATTGGAAGGCTCCGAACTTACGCAGAAGAATTTGATCGAGATCCTGCAGAAATCGATCTGGCTTTTAGCGCCAACTGGTATAACTTAACTGATTCGAAAAATACACAGGTTGAGCGGAGTCGATGGTTTACGGGTACGTCTTCAGAAATAGCTGATGACATTGCAAATTTAGAGAAACTCGGAGTAAATCACTTGGTTCTGAGCTTTCAAGGTGATACGACTACTGAAATATTGGGTAAAATGTCCGAATTCATGGAAAAGGTTGCCTCACGCCTCTAAACCGGTTACAAGTTCCGTAAAACCGTACCAGAAGCTTTGTAGATATGAATAAAGTCAAATATCTAAAAACAATCGGATTTAATTCGAACCAACCCATAGGCCGCGGTTTTAACTACCCATATGACATTGATTTCAGCCGAGATGNACGTATTTTTTTGATCAATCGGATGGGCGGCCTTAACAGNAGAGGAATAAGAATTCAAATATTTACATTTGAAGACGAATGGCNAGGAGAGTTTGCCACGGGACCCGGAAGTGAAGACGATCAATTCACAGTACCGGTTTGCATAGCAATCAGTGAAGATGATCTCGTGTACATAACCGACGAATACTTAAATGAAGTAAAGGTGTTCGATACCCAGGGTAATTTCATAAGGAAATGGGGCACCAGCAAAGAAAGGAAGCCTGAACTCCAGGGACCTTCAGGAATTGCGCACGGCATAGATGGGTCCGTCTACATAGCCGAACAATATGCCAACAAAGTCAGCAGATACACGAAAGACGGCGATCTTATTTCCTCCTGGGGAGAAAAGGGGAAAGCGCCTGGCCAATTCAATCTTCCCTGGGGTATAAGCATTGATCATTTTGGAAACGTATACATAGCTGACTGGAGGAACGACCGAATACAAAAATTCGACGGCGAGGGTACCTTTATCGACGCCTACGGAGGACCGGGCGACGAACCGGGTAAATTCCATCGCCCCAGTTCCGTGGCGGTCGATAGCAATGGTTTTATATACGTAGCTGACTGGGGAAATGAGAGGGTGCAGCTTCTGGATCCGGAAGGCAAATGTCAACAGATCCTTAAAGGCGAGGCTACCTTATCAAAATGGGCTGAAGAATGGCTTGAAGTAAATCTTGATGAATATGATCTTCGGAAAGAATCTGCTCTTCTCGTAAAAGATCTGCCTAAACATTTGCGAACGCCCTATCACACTGCTTCCCAGACTGAACCACTTTTCTGGGGACCAGTGTCGGTTAAAATCGATAATAAAGATCAACTCTTTGTTACAGAGCATAGCCGCCACAGGATACAGGTGTACGAACAATACTAAGACCGGGTCATCGGCTTGATGAAAGTTTGAAAATAATGGGCCTCTACTGGAGATAAAAATGGCGCTAACAGAACTGGAATTGATCGCGCACTTGGCAAGAAGGGCAGGATTTGGAGCAACCCCCCCTGAAACAGCACGGTACATGGAACTAGGATATGAGCGTTCAGTTGAGGAGTTTCTAAGAGAAACAGAACCGGACCACATACCAGACGATCTAATATTCAGAAGGCATGTTGACCTTCACGCCATGCAAGGACATAACGCAGCCTATTGGGCCTACAGGCTAATCTCTACAGACACTCCGCTTCAAGAGAAGATCGCCCTTTTCTGGCACGGAATCTTTGCCACAGCCGAGCTCAAATTAAACAATGTGGGTTCGCTAACGAATCAGATCGGCATGTTCCGAAGGTGTGGTCTTGGTAGGTTCGACGATATTTTAGTAGAACTGTCTAAAGATCCGGCTATGCTCATATGGCTAGATAACCACACGAATCATAAAGATTCAATCAATGAAAATTACGGCAGAGAGATTCTAGAACTGTTCTCTATGGGCGTCGGCCATTACACTGAAGATGACATAAAAGAATGTGCCCGGGCATTCACAGGATGGACAGTCAAAAACGGGGAATACCTGTCACATATGGGTTTCAAGGACTCGATCTGGCCTTACGGAAGAATTCAATGGCACCATGAATACCGTGCTACAGATCACGATGGAGAAAAGAAAACATTTCTTGGCGAAGAAGGAACTTTTGACGGCCAAGATATTATTGAAATAATTTGCAGACAAGATGCTACCGCCAATTTCTTAGCTCGACATATATACAACTATTTCGTAGCTGACGAGATCCCAGTACCTCAATGGTCAGATACGCCTCCAAGGGATCTTGAAGCTGTGCAGTTTATCGCGGACGCCTATGTCAGACACGATCACTCAATCCGNGACATTCTGAGAGATTTATTTAATTCAGAATTCTTTAAGAGATCTTCCTTTATGCGAGTCAAAAGCCCAGCAGAAATGGTTATCGGTACTCTTAGGACCACCGGAGAATATTCGCTGCCNAGTGGAGGGGAGACCGGTATTTTTNANGTAATGGAAGAATGCGGGTTCATGGGTCAGAAACTTTTGGATCCNCCTTCTGTTGAAGGATGGCATACAGGGGAAGAATGGATAACGAGCGGTAGNCTNGTGGAGCGGGTAAATTTCATTACTAACCACCTAGGCGACGAAGCTAACCCTGGCGTAAACGACATGATTATCAGGATTGTAGATACGCCAGAAAAACAAATCAGTCCAGTAGATCTTGTCGATAAATGTGTGGAAATACTGGGATTAAGCAAGATTAGTGAAATTACGAGACAAGAACTCATAACGGTTGCCAGATCTTCACGAGACATAGATCAGGGTAATCAACAAGACGTAGAGACATCCCTTAGAGGCACAATTTTGCAATTATTTAAATTGATCGGTTCCAGCAAAGAATATCAACTCTGTTAATTATCGTAAGGTGCTAAAATAGGCGGGTATTTTTGAGGAACATCCAGCTGTGTTGACAGGCATCAGTACGAGTGTTCCATATAGAGAGGGCCAGTAGCTCAGCCGGTTAGAGCGCAGTCCTGATAAGACTGAGGTCCCTGGTTCGAGTCCAGGCTGGCCCACCAACTTTACGGAATTAGTTTGATAACTTCCATTAAACTTTTACAAGTAGCCGTTATTAAGAGGCACAAAATATGGCCCGTGTACCCTATGTGAAGCGAGACGATCTAAACGATCAAGAACAACCTATTTTTGATCAAATAGAAAAGACAAGAGGTCGTGTATCCAATGTTTTTGCGGCACTTTTGAACAACCCCGAAGCAACTAAGGCTGTAACTTCGGTAGGCGAATACATTAGGTATCAATCAAAACTAGATCCCATAATCAGAGAAACTGCTATTTTGACAACAGCCAAAGAATTGCAAAACAGCTATGAATGGGCACAACATGAACCTGTCGCCAGAGAAATAGGAGTCAGAGATGAGGTGATCAATTCCATCCTATCCGGCAAGGGTCCTATGGGATTGCCAGCAAAAGAGGGAATCTTCATCCAGTCGGCCAAGGAATTAGTTAAAAACGGCACCCTAACTTCCCGAACGTACCAGGCGCTTGAGCATCTGCTCGGGCCTCAAGTGACAATAGATTTTCTAGTCACCGTCGGATATTACTCAATGCTTTCAAGGCTCATACACTCATTAGATGTAGATTTCGACGAAGGGCTCACCCTAAATGATCAATTTGAGACAAGTTAATTTNTATNGTNGTTNGGTGAAATNNNCANCCAATAGCTCNNTANACTCCNCNGTGTTTGGGGTTTCANATACNAATTANTTATGANAATAACGTCTGTCGAAATATCTGTCTTTGAACTACCNATGTACCCTNTCGTCACANAAGTCGNCCCAGTAGGAAATCCCTCAGAACTCAGGTGGCAGCAAGCTTTTCCCAAAGGTGGAGNGGTTCCGGTGCAGGTTATGCAAGTCATGACCGACGAAGGTATCAATGGAATTTGCACCGTTGGAGATTGGAGATATACCGAGCTAACCTGGAGGCAAATAGCGCAGCTGAGAGAATTAGTAATAGGAGAAAACCCCCTCGAAAGAGTTCTACTTTTATCTAAACTAAATGCAGTAAGCCGCTTTTTTGAACCNGGCTGGTTTGGAGGTTTNGACAACTGCCTCTGGGACATAGAAGGCAAGGTGAAAAATCTACCCGTATCTGAATTACTAGGGGGAGCTAAAGAGAAAATACAAGCCTATTACAACACTGCCGGGGGCACTCCAGAAGACCTGATACGTGATGGAGAAATCGGAATTGAGGCTGGATTCACCGTACTAAAAGACCATCTCCCATTCGGTGCNCGGANAAATATAGAAACATTCAGAGAATTTAGAAAAGTATTTGGCGACAGTATCGGTCTGATGCATGATGCAGCATTGGTGAATTACACCTTTGANGAGGCTGTGCAGGTAGGCAAAGAATTAGAAGACCTGAATTTCATATGGCTAGAAGAACCTTTGCCAGACCGACATCACAAAGATTATGTGAATTTATGTAAGCAACTGAAAATACCTGTTGCTGGAGCTGAGACTCTTATGAATGAACCAGAAATTAGCAAANTATGGCTTGAGTCAGGCGCAATAGACATTCTCAGAGTGAACGGCCGACATGGAACAACCCCGATCTTGAATTCCTCCAAATTCGCTGCCCAATTGAATACCACTGTTGAACCAAACGCCTACGGTCCACTCTTTGGAATTGTCCATGCNCACATNGATTGCGGGATCTCAAACATAGATTGGTTTGAGAATGCTCCTCCTCCAAGGGGGGCTGAAATGGGAGAAGAAATAGGTTTACTCAACCCAATTAGACCTGTATNCGGATGGGTGTCACCGCCATCAGGGCCCGGTTGGGGTTCCGAATGGGATTGGATTCAATTTAAAAAGAAGAGAATAGCTGTTNTGTAACTANCCTTTATTCTAAAAAAAATCAGTATATGGTTCNGAGTCTACCGGGGTGTAATCAGAAGGTGGAAATTCCTTCAAAGCNTCTTCATTTATATCCGTACCCCAACCTGGACCAACTGGAGGGGTNGCAAAGCCTTCGTGAATTGGAATCTGATTCGTCAATATAGCTTCATATCTGTTCAAAAAGCTCACAAATATTTCTTGTTTGAAACAGTTCGGAATATTCATATCCAAATGAAGGCTTGCTGCGGTTGATATTGGGCCGTTTGAATTATGCGGAGCCACATTTACATATTGTGTTTCTGCCGCAGACGCTATTTTCCTAAGTTCCGAAATCCCTCCCGCGTGACATATATCTGGTTGAATAATGGAAATAGATTTTTCATCTAATAGCGGTTGGAAATCCCAACGGTTGTATAACTGTTCCCCAGTCGATACCGGAACTCTAGACTTTCTGGCAAATTCGCCCATTAACTTAGGATTATCAAACTGCAATGGCTCCTCAATCCAGGAAACCTTATACGGGATTAGTTCCTCAACAACTTGCAAGGCGCTCCAAAAGTCCAACCTGGCTCTAATATCAATTCCAATCTGAATGTCTGGTCCAACAGAATCTCTTACTGCCCGTACTAATTCAACACCCGTTTTTATTCTTTCTGGAGTGGTTACATATTGACCTTTAAACGGGTAGAACTTAAGGCATGAATATCCTGATTCAACCGTTTGTCTTGCTACTTCGGCATGGTCTTCAGGGGTAACAGCATCCTCGAACCAACCGTTTGCGTAGACTGGGACAGCATCTCGAACTTTCCCGCCCAACAATTCATATACAGGCACACCAAGAGCCTTTCCTTTTAAATCCCATAAGGCTAGATCTATAGCACTTATAGCACTCAT
>PAOO01000045.1 GCA_002708065.1 Chloroflexota bacterium | reverse complement strand
GTTGAAAATCATATGCCGGAAGTGATCATCATTGATGAGATCGGTACAGAGCTTGAGGCTAACGCGGCACGAACCATAGCTGAAAGAGGTGTTCAGCTCGTAGCAACAGCTCATGGAAATGAGCTAGAAAATTTGATTATGAATCCGACTCTTTCTGATTTAGTAGGTGGTGTCCAGATTGTAACGCTGGGAGATATTGAAGCGAAGAGAAGAAGGTCTCAAAAAACTGTCCTTGAAAGGAGTTCCCCCCCCACTTTTGATATTTTAGTAGAGATTCAAGGGTGGAACATGGTCACGGTTCACGAAGACGTAGCAGCCACCGTCGACAAAATGCTCAGAAAACAATCGGTTGCATCGGAAGTAAGGTCGATGTCTAAAGAAGGTGATCTAAAACGACACACGTACTTAAGCTCAACCCGATCATCCGAAGGCAAGAAATTCCTAGAGGATCAAAAGAATGGGCACGATTCTTCTCAACTAGGCTCAGATGTTATGCCCCTCAAAGTAACCAGCGTGCTCCCTTATGGCGTGAATAGAGGCAGAATAGAGCAGATCATCAAAGCGATGAATGCTCCATTAGCTCTTGTCGGTGATATGAAAACGGCCGATTTAGTAGTAACCACGAAAAACTACCACCGAAGAGGTACTCAAGCGTTAATAAATGCAGAAAAATTAGGAAAGCCTGTATTCGTTCTCCGAAGAAATACTGTTAATCAAATTGAACAGTTTGTAAAAGCAGTTGTCAGGGAAAACCAGGGGAAATCTGTATCAGAGGCGGATCGTTCGTTAGCAGTTCTTGAAGCGGAGAGGGCCGCCTATAGGATTGGCAAAGGGGAGGAGGAAGTCGAATTGAGACCTCAAAATTCCCATATAAGACGTCTCCAGCATCAAGTGGCAACACAATATGGACTCGGTTCTTCAAGCATGGGTCGCGAGCCCAAGCGTCGAGTAATCCTCCACGGAAATTAAGAGTTTGTCTGCTAGTAAGAAAGGACTCTTCATAGTATTTGAGGGAGTAGAAGGCAGCGGTAAAAGCACACAATGTCGGCTTCTTTCTGAAAGATTAACCTTGGAAGGCATCTCAAACATAAGACTTCGTGAGCCTGGAAGCACCGAGACAGGTGAAAATATTCGGGCATGGTTGGCTGGAGGTTCTGATATTGACAGATTTTCTGAGTTGTTCCTGCTATCAGCTGCGAGAAGCGCACTTGTCAAACAAAAATTAAAGCCTTCCCTGGTGGAGAAAAGAGTAGTAGTACTAGATAGGTACATTTACTCGACAATAGCATATCAAGGATTCGCAAGGGGAATTAGAAGGGACATCATCGATAGAATCAACGGTATTGCTACGGAAGGTTTGGACCCTCATAAGGTATTTTTACTCGATGTAGATCCAGAAATTTCATTTGAAAGGAAGAAAGATAATATTAGTGATCGGTGGGAATCTGAGGATATCCACTTCCACCGGAAAGTCCGGAATGGATACTTATCAATAGCTAAAGGCAACCCCACACTCTGGGAAATACTCGATGCTTCCTCTGACGAGAAGTCAATTCATCAGCTGGTATGGCAATCAGTATTAGAGCTTTTTGATCAAATATAAAGTCATCTTAGGAAATTCCATGTTGTACCTGACGCGCTTAATTTCTGGCCACGCGGTATATTGATATCTCGACTCTCCAAAATGGCACGTGGNNTGTCATTTACCATCATATTCCCAATATCTGNACCATAGANTCTTACGACGGANNTAAACCCCTTGAGTAGCTCGGGACATCTCGGGCCAGTAGACATATGGGTATCTGAAGCAAGTATATGACCAAGGTTATTTCTTATAATTTCTTCTGCAAAACGCCTTGCCTTGCCCCCGAATTTTCCAAAAACACTGCTCGCTGTGATCTGAGTCAACATACCTCTATCCACCAGATTNAACAAAAGTAAAGGATCTTTCTGAAAGAGTTCCATTCTTTCAGGATGAGCAATAACTGGTACGAGATCCATGCTTTGGACCTCAGCTAGTGTATCNTCCAANAAATCTGGCCTTCCAGACCAAGGCATTTCGACAAGAACGTATTTACCATGATTCATCTGAATTGCANTGCCTTCCTGTATATCAAACGGAAGNTCAGGATCAAGGTGGTTTTCCATCCCTAACAAAACTTTTGTTGGGTATCCATATGCTGCAGCAAGATCATTAACCTTGCCTAATAGCTTTTCTACATAAGCAACGGAATAGAACTCGGAAACGTCTTTCCTGTGTGGGGTAGCAAGAATGGAATCCACTCCCTGTTCAGAGGAGATTCGTATTATTTCAAGTGTTTCCTCAATCTTGCTAGGGCCGTCATCAATGGCTGGAAGAAGGTGGGCGTGAAGATCGTATAATGTTATATTTTTTGTCACAAAATTAAGATAAAGGGTCTGTAATTTTCAGCACAACCCATTGTACTATTCTCTTCTGATGTTCTTAGGGCGTCATGTGAAAGTTGGAACATTGAAAAACTTAATATTCGATTTATAACTTAGGGTGCTTGAAAAAAGATGAATTCCACCATTTTCCTTACATCGGTCCATCCCGAGTTTTATATGAAGCTAGGTAATTTCTTTCAAAGTCACTCTAAACTATGCTCTAATAGAATTTAAATGGGCTNCCAAGGCACGAAATGAACGTAACTTTTTCTATAAATCAGTTTCGATGGTCCGATACGGCCAGAATCGTGACGTTTTTGAACAAATTGTCATGCGCNGAGACCACTGAAACCGAGTTAAGCGAACGTTTGTTCAGACAATGGCATGAAATGCCAGGGGAGAATCCAGAATTAGATTGTTTCATAGCGGAAACTNCTAGAGGGGAAGTTCTCGGTTTTCTCCATATGATCACAGAGAAACCAATCAGGCGAAGTATTGCCATCCAGAGTGTTGCTCAATGTACGGATCATTCCGCAATCGCAAAACAATTCGCCCTTACAGCTCGTAAATTCGCGGGAGACCAACCTACTGATGTTCTTCATATCCAGATAAATAAAGAGGATCATGAGTGGAGGGTGGCTTTGGAAGATACGGGATGGACATCAGTCAAGGAATATTGGAATCTAAGATGGGAAAGTGAAAACCGGCACTTACTTGAAAAAGTGTCCATACCCGAAGGCTTTGGAATCAGAAAACTAGAATTAGATACGGATATAAAGATCTTCACTGAAATCCAGAATGAATCATTCTCCGAACACTGGGGCTTTTGTCCAAACACTGTTGAAGAAATCACTGCCAGAATTTTAATGGAACGTAGTGGAGAAGAGGGGATTTTATTGGTTCACGAAGGAACTCGAATCGCCGGATATAACTGGACACTTTATGCGAGCAATGGAAGCGCCGCGATAGGTTGGGTAGGTATGACTGGTGTTCATCCGGATTACCGAGGAAAGAAACTCGGCAAAGCCATCGTTCTTACAGGCATGCATAAATTATTTGAGCGGGGCGCAAACCGCATTGAACTGGAAGTCGATTCTGAGAATGTACCAGCTAGAGAACTCTATTATAAATTGGGATTTGAGAAGGTTTCGGAAACTCTTTGGTTTGAAAGCCCGCTGCAATAATGACGGAACTAAATCGCAGTGGCTAATTCACTACATCTAGCTAGCTTACAGTAATAGTCCGCTACTTCCGCTGCAACAGTACTCCAATTCATTGAGTTTGCCTTCACACGTGCGCTTTCGCTCATGAAATTTCTAAGGTCCAAATTTTCCAAAAGCATCTCAATTCGATCTGCAAATGGTTCTGCCGATCTCCACGTTATAAGGTAGCCTGTCTCTCCATCATCAACGAAAGAAGGAATCCCTCCAACTCTAGAAGCAACTACTGGAGTGCCACATGCCATCGCCTCCAAAGCTACAAGACCGAAACTTTCATAGTGAGACGGTAATACGAATACGTCCGCTGCAGAATAATAACGACCTAGTTCGGATTGGTTCACCGAACCCGTAAAAGTTATTTTTTCAAGAATCCCTAATTGTTTCGATCGCTGTCTCAAGGCATCCAATTCGCGATCCCCTGATAAACTGCCTCCGACCACGACTAGATGCACGTCTCTTGTTTCATTTAGTATTTTGAATGAATCAAGCAATATATCTAAGCCTTTAATAGGTTCGACCCTTCCAGCATACATAACCGTTT
The DNA here is from genome assembly GCA_002708065.1 of Chloroflexota bacterium. Taxonomy (GTDB): domain Bacteria; phylum Chloroflexota; class Dehalococcoidia; order Lucifugimonadales; family UBA826; genus UBA11795. Next base: position 10,413 of record PAOO01000045.1, on the reverse strand, counting down.
CTTTGTCAGGTAAGCCCAAGCCAACTCTTGCCTTTAACTTGGGTACCGGATAAAAGATATCGGTATCAACTCCAGCTGGTATTACAGACACTTTCTCTGGAGATATCCCATATAGATTTTCAAGATCCATTTTTTCAGCCCGCGTGAGAACCAGAATATCCGTGGATTCACGCATTACTTCCTGTTCTACACTGATTCTCAGATCCGATTCACTCTCCCCTACTCTCGCACGCAGTTTGGTCTTCGCTAGGGTATGAAAAGTCACCACATGTGGAATTTTCCATCTTCTACTCAGGATGGATCCAACTTTTCCCGAAAGCCAATAGTTGCTATGAATTATGTCGTATGAGCGCCTCTCAGATTTCTCCGTTGCCGACACGTTAGCAACGAACTCGTCAATGTACATTGGCAGGTCAGATTTTTGTTGTCCTATTGGACCCGCTTCAACATGTATCAACGTCGCTCCCGACCCCATATCTACTTTTTGCGGATCAGATGGGTCATGGAATCTGGTAAAGACATCTACGGTGTGTCCTAATTCTCCCAGTTCTTTCGCGAGATTAAGCACGTACACGTTCATGCCGCCAGTATCTTTTTCACCCAATCTGGCAACAGGGCACCCATGGAAGCTAATAATCGCGATGTTCATAACGTCTGATACTGTATCCCTTCACTCTTGACCGTGAAGTACTATTTTTTCGCAACGCCAATCATTTTATCAGAGTAGCTCACAAACTTACCTAGACACTTGGATGTCAAAAACTGACCTGTCCGTCGCACCGAGATGGTACTTGTATCTCTCAATTCCTTTAAGAAAATTGTATTCCGACTTTCCTTGTTCTATCGCTGTATTTATCGTAAACGCTTTGTTAATCAGTCCGATACTTAAAGACGAATATTCAGGATCATACCCGCTGTTATATAAAAGAAACTTCCCTCCGTAATCAAAACAGATGCAAGCAGCTACGTTGATACCATCAATTTCCAGGAAGAATAGCTTAAACTGGTCTCTTCTAGTAAGTTCAGCAGCAATGTTAGTAAAAAATATTTTATTTTCGTTAATGAGAAATCTACTTTTCTCGTCACTGCTAAGCTTCATTAATCGGAAAAATTCATCCATCATTTCAACTTTATTATTGGGCTCATATTGCCTGTATTTAGCCCCTGCATCGAGCCTCCTGATTTTCCTCCTTAGCTCATGCCTATCCTTCTTGCGAAGGTTAAGAAGGTACTCTTCCCACTGTTCTGGTAGTTCAGCGTATGGTGTCTTATCACTTTCCGTCACTAAAACCTCGTGACCATTGTTTCTCGCGATTTCAACAAGATGAGTCAGCGTAGGGGATGACTCAGGAATAGATTCAAGCCTTAAATTACTCCANTNCATAGAATCGATATAGGGCCAACTCAATTCGAAGAAATCTAATTCACGATCAGCAACAACGGGAAAGTCCATATAGTCGAAAACACTTGAGTCGCCTATAAAAGTAGTATCTTTTTCTGAAGGTAATAGAGGAATTATTCCAATAACATCTTCATCCAGTGAAACCGTTTGGACTTTTGGAATACGCCCATCGCCAAATGTCCTCCACCAAGTAGCCTGCCACCACGGTGTTATAAATATAGTGTTTGTGGAGCATTTGGGAAGAATCCTCTCCCAAACAGATTCGTCATGTTGTCTGACATCGCTGCCAAATAAGCTCATCTACATCCTTTCAGTGACGCTAACGAGATGGCATCCTTCAACGACGCTAGTTCGCCTTTTGCGCCTCTTTCCGCAACAGTCACAATCTGGCTGCCTTGTTTCNTGACTCCTCGCATTGTCATACACATATGTTCAGCTGACATAAACACGAATACAGCGCGGGTGTCNAGGTTGTCATTAATTGTATCNGCAANTTGAGATGTTAGACGCTCTTGTATCTGTGGTCTCTTTGATAGTACTTCCACTACCCGAATAAGTTTACTGGCACCCACGACTTTCCCTGTAGGCATGTATCCCACATGAGCGTAGCCTGTAAACGGAAGTAAGTGGTGTTCACATACAGAAAAAAAAGAGATGTCTGTGACAACTACGGGCTCGTGGTGATCCTCATCAAAAACCGTATTCAAAAATAAGGCAGGGTCTTGGCCAATGCCTGAAAACAGTTCAGCGTACAGCTTCGCAACACGAGATGGAGTATCTCTCAGGCCTTCCCTCATAGGGTCTTCACCTATGAAACCAAGTATGCTCTCTATAGCCCTTTCAACGCTGGACATGTTCTCAGTTACGAAGTCTTCAATACCAACGTTGTTTTCCCTCATGCCAGTGAGAGAGCCTCCTCCACTGACTCAAGCTCTGCAGCGTATTCCCCAATGGAAGTCGGTTCGATCTCGTTTGCAATATCAGGATCTTTGAGGCCATTTCCTGTTAGTACACAGACGATCTTCTTACCCGAAAAATCAATTCCGCTTTTAGCCTGTTTTAAAAGGCCCGCTACGGACGCTGCGGAGGCCGGTTCACAGAAAACACCTTCTTTTGAGGCTAGCAACCTGTACGCCGCCAATATTTCATCATCTGTGACGGAGCCGATGATCCCTCCTGATTCATCCCTTGCTGAAACAGCTTTAGCCCAGCTAGCAGGATTGCCAATCCGAATAGCTGAAGCTACCGTCTCTGGAAAATCCACCGGTTTTCCAGTCACTATAGGTGCTGCTCCTTCGGCCTGATAGCCATTTAGAATCGGGAGTTTATTGCAATCTTCTCTTCTCCTAGATTCAACAAATCCCTTCCAATAAGCAACTATGTTGCCCGCATTTCCAACCGGAATGAATAGATGATCTGGAGCATCTCCAAGATCTTCAACGATTTCAAATGCCGCCGTTTTTTGGCCTTCTATTCTGTTTGGATTGACAGAATTTACTAATTCTATCGGATGTTTTAAGCAAAGTTCCCTGGCTATTTCAAGGGCTTTATCAAAACTGCCATCAACCATTGCTATATGGGCGCCGTATGCAACAGCTTGCGCTAGCTTTCCCCTGGCTACATTTCCTTTCGGAACGATTAAAGTAGTCTTTAACCCGCAGTATGCTCCATAGGCTGCCGCAGAAGCACTAGTATTTCCTGTAGAAGCGCAGGCGATGCTCTTCACTCCTCTCTCTAAAGCCTTGGCTACGGCGACCACCATTCCCCTATCTTTAAATGATCCTGTGGGGTTACAGCCTTCCAATTTAAAGTGAAGACTCGCACAGCCAATCGAATCTGAGATGTTTGCAGATTCCACCAAGGGCGTGTCTCCTTCGCCAATGGTAAAAATAGGAGTGTCCCCCGTTATTGGTAGGTATTCTTTGTATCTTTTGAGGATGCCATTAATCATACAATTAGGGGAATTATTATGGTTCTCTAGTCTGAACGCGCCGTTGATTGTAAACTTTTCAGCACACGCCACCAGCATGTTCATACAACTGTAACTCAGGCTCTATGGCCCTGCAAGGATAATCCGCGAAAATCTAAGTTATGGCAGACAAAAATTTTCGACCAGTAAATTTTATGGCTGTTTAATGGTCATAACCTTTACACTAAGATCGTAAGCTTCCTCCGTGGGGATTCAGCTCCTCGTTGGTTGCGTCAATCCGTGAACAGTAGTAGGGACGAGGCCGAATGCAACATGGTTTTACAGATAACAGATAATGTGATCGCACATGCGATAGAAAGCGAAAAGCGACGACAATTTGACAACATCAATCTGATCGCGTCAGAAAACTACGCAAGTGCTGCAGTATTAGAAGCACAGGCTTCTGTATTCACCAACAAATATGCTGAAGGATATCCTGGAAGCCGCTACTATGGCGGTTGCGAATTTGTAGATATTGTGGAAGAACTTGCGATACAGCGGTCAATTGATCTATTCGATGCTGATTTTGCAAACGTTCAACCTCATAGTGGGGCTCAAGCAAACATGGCGGCGTATTTCGCTTCGTTAGAACCAGGGGACACCGTCATGGGAATGAGNCTAGACCATGGTGGCCATCTAACTCATGGCAGCACAGTNAATTTTTCAGCAAAGCTTTACAACTTCGTTGGGTACGGAGTNGATAGAGAACTGGAAACGATAGATTTTGATCAAGTGCAATGCCTAGCAGAGAAATTTAGGCCGAAATTAATCGTCGCTGGAGCATCGGCTTATACTCGGACCATTGACTTTCAAAAATTCAGGCAAATCTGCGACTTNGTTGGGTCTAAACTTATGGTTGATATGGCTCATATCGCAGGGCTCGTAGCAGCGAAATTACACCCTTCCCCTGTGATAGAGGCTGACATTGTCACGTCCACTACACACAAAACACTTAGAGGNCCCAGAGGTGGACTGATCCTTGCAAAGAACGACCTTAGCAGAAAAGTCAACAGCGCTGTGTTTCCAAACATGCAAGGAGGCCCACTCGAACATACCATAGCTGCAAAAGCAGTAGCTTTTAAAGAGGCAACGTCTGAAGATTTCAGGCATTACCAACAACAGGTAATAAATAACGCAAAAGTACTGGCCGAAACATTAAAGAAGGGCGGCCTACGAATTATTTCAGATGGGACTGATAATCATATGATATTAGTAGATTTATCCATATTGAAAATTTCTGGGAAAGAGGCNGAGGAAGCCCTGGTCCGATCAAATATAGTGGTAAACCGAAACGCTATTCCTTTTGACAAAAGGCCTCCAAGACAAGCTAGTGGTATCAGAGTGGGAACACCTGCNATTACNACGCGCGGAATGAAAGAAAAGCAATCAGAAAAAATTGGTGACTTAATCTTGAAGGTACTTACCAATATTGGTAATCCCACGATCGAAAACCAGGTGAGAATCGAAGTCCTTGATCTAGTGTGTTTGTTCCCCGTGCCTGGAATAAATTTANCAGGCGAATAGTATTCTTGTGTTGCCTACCTGACCCTTAAGGTTGCTCAAGACTCNGGATCATNGGATTACTATTCCATCCTAGATCCACCCCAGGCNCGAGAGACGCCCGCTGCCGTAGGCTCTACTATGACGTTTACGACCGCCGGCTTACCNCTTGAAAACGCCCTATCCAGAGCAGGTTTAATTTCTGCTGGGTCTTCCACCTTTTCACCATAACCGTGCAAAGCCTCTGCCATTTCGTGAAACGCTGTATGCCCAAGCTCTCTGCCAGGTTTTCTCTTATCTGGCGTTCTCGCGGTCCACCCTGCATTGTTGCTTATCACAGTTACTACAGGCAGATCATGCCTAACTGCCGTATCAATCTCCATAGCATTCATTCCCATAGATCCGTCACCATGCAAAACCAATACTTGTTTGTCAGGTTTCGCCACCTTTGCACCAATCCCATAAGGGAGNCCTACACCCATTGTTCCTGTTACACCTGAGTTAAGTCGATGACCTGGNTAATAGGTAGGAATGGACTGCCTGCCAAAATGAAGTATCTCGTTTCCATCCACTGACACAATTGCATCCCTGTCTAAGAATTCGGTAATTTCTTTACATAGCCTTAATGGATGTATTGGAGTCTGATCAGAATTNAGGATCGGCGCGCTACGAGCCAACCGTTCCTGATCCGCTTGTCTNAANTTCACCACCCACGGCGACTCCAAAGCGCCCGCAAANTCTGGTCTGCTCCCATCGGCAGCTTCATTCAATTGAGCCATCACCGCCTTTGCATCGCCGAATATACCAAGTTCAATATTCTGATTATGACCTAATTCGGACTCATCAATATCTATCTGAATTATTCTCGCACTTGGGTTGAATCTTTTACCGTAGTTCATCATCCAGTTGAGCCTAGTGCCGACTACCAAGACAACATCAGCTTCTCTCATAGCGGTAGATCGCGCCGCGGGAAATGAAACTGGATGATCCTCTGGAATGAGACCCCTAGACATAGGAGCAGTGTAGAACGGTATATTAGTAGTATCAACAAATCGCTCGAGTTCTGGTGCCGCTCCCGAAAAGAAAGCTCCTCCACCTGCGAATATAAGTGGCCTTTCAGCTCCAGAGATTAACTCCATGGCCNTATCAACCACAGAGCCTTCGGCCGCTGGCCTGGTACGCGTTTCCGCTCTCGTGGCTTGTGATACAGAGTCTTCCTCAACTTCCTCGTAAAGAACGTCACCACCGCAGTCTATGTAGGCAGGCCCTGGTCTTCCAGATTGTGCCTGCCTATAGGCGGTACTGACAATTTCAGGATATCGNGAGGCCATCGTTGGTCTATGCCAATATTTGCAAAGAGGTTGCATGATTCCAACCTGATCGACCTCTTGGAAAGAATCCCTGCTAATTTCGTGAACTGCACTTGCACCACCAAGGATTACCATCGGCGCGCAGTCAATTGCCGCAGTGTACACTCCTGTTATTANATTGAGCGTTCCTGGNCCTGAAGCCGCGGTTATAACCCCTGGCTTCCCAGTCACGCGAGCGTAGGCATGAGCTGCAAACGCGGCAGCCTGTTCGTGCCTAAAATCGATGGTCCTGATTCCGAGATCTTGACACTCCATGACGATGTCAAAGTCAGGCCCTCCCATTAGGTAAAATAGGGTATCGACTCCTTCCTCTTTCAAGGTCTTTGCTATCAGATAATTGCCCGTAACTCTTCCCATTTTGGTATTCTCCACGTCAAGAAAGTATTTTCAATAATATGCAATACTGAAAGATCTAAGTCATATCTGTGGCTAGGTTAACATAGAGCTTCATAAACGCACAGATAGCCCCATATGGTTCCATTTAGAGTATAACGAGACCGACAAATTTAGCTTAATCTAATGAGGGCAAATCTACATATATATCGGTTGCACTTATGAAAATAGAGCCATAAGCCATTAAGTGCCAAGAGGACTTCATCCGTATCAGATGTAATGCTCGCTACGAGACATTTAATGATTTACTACATTATTTTGACAGCTTGCTGGAATCCAATTCTCAACGTCTTCTTGAGAAAGTGGCGCTTGAGTGTTCGGCCGGGCGTTTAATAACAGGACCTTAGAGTTTTGAGCCCGAATTGAATAAATCCGTAAAGTCACGCGCCCTTTTTCTTGAGTTCTTTCAGAGCATAAATGGCCGCAAATCGCTCCGCTGCGGCCTTGCTTGGGCCGGAACCCCTACCCTTGATAACACCGCCGACAGAAACTTCTGACCAAAAAGTGGGCGCATGGTCAGGGCCTGCATTTTCCGTAATTGTGTACACCGGCGTTTCACCAAATAAAGATTGCGTAATAAGTTGATACTCAGTCTTGGGGTCCTTCTTTACCCCGGACGATTTGGCGANTTTGATTTCTTCTGAAAGCCACCTTTTGACTACATCGCATGCAGCNCGAAAACCTTTATCAACGAAAACTGCACCAACNAGTGCTTCGAAAGCTCCCGCCAAATTCGAGTCCTTATTAGTACCGCCATTATTNCTCTCGCCTTTTCCAAAGGCTAAAAATTCACCTATTTTTAATCTTCTGGCAGCACCGGAGAGTGAATGCCCACTTACAATCTGAGANCGCAATACCGTTAGAGTNCCTTCATTCAAAGCGTCATCCGTCCGAAACAATTCGTCTGCGACTGCTACGCCAAGAACGGCATCGCCTAAGAATTCAAGGCGTTCATTATTTGGGCGTGAGGGATCTGAGGCCTCATTGGTAAACGAGCTATGGCACAGCGCTTCTACTAGCAATGCCGTGTTCTGGAAATTCGTTCCTAATGATTCTTCAATAAGANCAATNTTCAGATTANATCTCCCGCTTGAAAATCATTCTGGGTGATTTTATANCTCATNCCAGACGCGTCCTCTATACCGCTCCTTTCGGCCACGGCGGCTGAGGGCGTTTTATTTCACCTATATAAGAACGATCAGAAAACAATCCGACAAAATGCTCGAACGCTTCCACGGATTCATTCTCAGGAGGTATAAAAGTTTTTAGATAGGCTGATTGCCCNTTTTCAAATATAAATGTAGGTGTGCCGAAAGCGCCGTGAACCTCTGTTGCTTCCGTATGGTCCTTTGCAATGATATCCACAATCGAACCGTCATTAAGATCACTTTTGAATTTATTNGTATCGAGTCCACAATCTTCTGCGACCTTAACGAAAACGTTATTGTCGTTCAAAGGTGCCCTGTTACCTCCGTGTCGTTCCCTAAGTAGCGCTANAAAGAACCTGTCAAACGCTTCTTCTCCCTGCCTTTTCGCCGCNTCTCCAGCTATAGATGCCATCAAAGATCTAGTCTTAGTAAAATCATCTTCATTCCATACTCGCCAGTCGCCAGGATCCTGNTGGTTAATTTGTTGTAAAGAGAAATTCCGCCAGTTCAATCGAAGGCTACCTTCCCTTTCTTTCTTGACTATATCCAGCCACACGGCCGCATTGAAAACATAAGGTCAAGCAAAGTCGTAAAAAACGTCGTAACTAAGAGTAAGCATTGCAATCCTCCTAAATGTGATTTCACAATTTTTTCCACAACAGATTCTACTTATCTCTCGCCAAAGCAGTCAAAGTTGATTTACTTGCACGGTTGTAACAATTAGTTAACAATCCAGCAACAATCGGGAAACAGTGGACGCTGATAATGAAAGTGGAGTTAAATGTTATGAATGCTCAATCGTAATCGAGCATCTAAACCTAACAGTGGCCGGAGTATAAGTTACATCAAGCAGCGATAGGAGTTATGCCAAATGGCAAATGAATCAGCCGAAGTCTTGAAATTAATGAAGGACAATAATTGTGACATTCTGGATCTGAAATTTACGGATCTCCCTGGGGCTTGGCAACATTTTTCAGTCCCCATTGGGCAGGTGGACGATTCTTTAATAACTAAAGGGGTCGGATTTGACGGATCAAGTATCAGGGGTTTTCAGTCGATCGACGAATCGGATATGCTCATAGTGCCTGATCCCAGTACTGTCAGGGTGGATCCTTTTTACGATGGAACAGCAACTTGTATAGCAAATATACGTGATCCAATAACAAGCGAAAACTATAGCAGAGATCCTAGAAATATTGCCAAGAAAGCAGAAGCTTTTTTAAAGTCGACAGGAGTCGGGGATACCTCATACTGGGGACCAGAAGTCGAATTTTTCATATTCGATTCAGTGCAATTTGATTATCGCTCTAACTCTAGCATGCATCGGGTCGATTCTGATGAGGGCATATGGAACTCTGGGGCAGAAAAAATGCTTGATGGAGTCACCCCAAACAAGGGCTATCGCCCTAGGCATAAAGAGGGTTATTTCCCAGTTTCTCCGATGGACTCCGCTCAAGATCTCAGAAGTGAAATGGTTAGGTCCTTGGTAAACGATTTCGGTCTAACTATTGAAGCCCAGCACCACGAGGTTGCGACGGGGGGACAGGCTGAAATAGATATGAGGTTCGACACACTTTTGACGACAGCAGATTCTGTGATGACCTATAAGTACGCGGTTAGAAATGTCGCCAAAAGAAATGGCAAAGTGGTTACGTTCATGCCAAAACCTTTATTTGAGGATAATGGCACTGGAATGCACACTCACCAGTCGATTTGGAAAGACGGAGTTCCTTTATTTGCAGGAGATAAGTACGCAGGCCTTTCAGACCTAGCCCTGAATTACATAGGAGGGCTTATTAAACATGGGAAAGCTCTCATGGCTCTCGCTGCTCCTACGACAAACTCTTACAAGAGACTAACTCCAGGATTTGAGGCACCCACGATTCTGGCATTATCAGCGAGAAACAGGTCAGCTGCATGCAGAATACCAATGTATTTCGACGATCCAAAAGCAAAGCGAGTAGAGTTCAGGTCAGCAGACCCTACCTGCAACCCTTATTTAACATTTTCTGCGATGTTGATGGCAGGTCTTGACGGTATAGAAAACGGGTATGATCCTGGGGAACCATTACAGCAAGACTTATTTGAATTGTCTGCAGAAGAGACGTCTGCATTCCCTCAAGTTCCCAGTAGCCTTGAAGAAGCGTTGCAGGCGCTCGAAGATGATCATGAATTTCTTCTTAAAGGAGATGTGTTCACCGAAGATGTGATCGAGAACTGGATCACCTTCAAAACCGACAACGACGTAGATCCGGTAAGACTTAGGCCTCATCCTTACGAATTTTATCTATCTTTTGATGCTTAATATTCAATTGAATTTTCGACATATCGTAGCCTTTTGATCGGAGGTAGCTTATCCAATTCAGGAACACTACAGTCACCGTTGAAAGTTTGACACTTTTTTCACAAACCAGTAATATTTCGGCACGGCAAAAGACCGGTAACAGGAGTGGTTTTTATCAGAATAATCCGTCCCTGTCGGCTGCGAAATACGCCCCTACGGCCACACGATAGGCCCTAGGGAAGGCCTGGAGATGCTGGAACGTAACAGCGAAGCAGTTGAATATGCCCTCTATGAAGCGAGAGAGAACGACGTCAAGTTCATACGCCTCTGGTTCACCGATATTTTAG
>PAOO01000044.1 GCA_002708065.1 Chloroflexota bacterium | reverse complement strand
TCCCTAGTACGAGAGGACCGGGAAGGACAGACCTCTGGTGTACCGGTTGTTCCGCCAGGAGCATCGCCGGGTAGCCATGTCTGGATGTGATAAGCGCTGAAGGCATCTAAGCGCGAAGCCAACTTCAAGATTAGATTTCCCATTGCGGCTTCGGCCGCAAGTAAGGCCCCCTGAAGACTACAGGATTGATAGGCCGCAGGTGTAAGGCAAGCAATTGCTTCAGCTGAGCGGTACTAATCGGCCGAGGACTTGACCCTCATTAAGGCATTGCTATTGCATGAACTCGTTATTACAGACAGAAATTCAGTATCGTTAGAAAAGCGTCGCGGGGTGGAGCAGCGGCAGCTCGTTGGGCTCATAACCCAAAGGTCGCAGGTTCGAGTCCTGCCCCCGCTACCAANTAAGAACCCTTCCANNTATTGGGGGGTACTGAANATTACNTTCAGGCACCGTGACATTTTTTATACTTGGATCCACTCCCACACGGACACTTTTCGTTTCGCCCAATCTTTCTCATGGAAGTATTTTTTATGCGAGCTCTCTCTTGGCAATAAGCACAAGTACAAGCTGCAGGATGCTCTGAGTGCCAATTAGTTCTNCTAGTCATTAACTACTCCAATCAAAATNNTCAACCAATCNGATATAAAGAATAAATTTGTCTTTTCAGACTTTTTTCTTCTGAAGAAACCGTAACCTCTCAACATAAGGATTTCACCGTATATACTCTCATGATTATTTTAACCGCAATAGATTTGATAAATTCTGACAAATATAAAATGCAATTAAGCAACATTATCTAATCAGCTCAATTTATTGAATCACGATTTCAGAACCTNTACCTTTGTCGTCATAAANCGGTTAATGCAGGAGATAACATAAAATGCCTGGTCCATTGGATGGAATTAGAATCNTAGAATTCACTCAGATCATCGCTGCTCCTTTTGGTGGGATGCTTCTAAGTGATATGGGGGCGGAAGTGATCAAGATAGAGCCNATAGAAGGAGAACCATGGAGACTGCATAACCAGTTTCTTCCTAAAGAAAGTAGGGCATACATAAGCCTAAATCGCGGCAAGAAAAGCCTTCCTTTGAATCTAAAAAATCCTGAGGCCACTGCTATAGTGCACCGTTTAGTAAAAGAAATAGACNTTGTNATTATCAACGCAAGNCCCGACGTGCCTGAGAAACTAGGCACAGACTACGAGACACTTTCTAAAATAAACCCAAGATTAATCTATTGCGACAACACAGCATTTGGTAGAAATGGCCCTGATAGCTATCGTCCAGGGTATGACATAGTTGTTCAGGCNGTAAGCGGTTTGTTAGCCGCAGACAACAAGGTAGAGAACGGGGTCCCACAGCAAGTAAGTGCAACCGCAGTCGCTGATTATTCCACCGGTATCGCAATCGCATGGTCCGTATGCGCAGCTCTCTTCGCCAGGGAAAGAAGCGGTATAGGCCAAAAAATTGACACGACCCTTCTANGTACTGCTCTNTCAGTGCAAGGNAGTTTCATGGAATTAGATAGCTACACGAAAGAAACACGCCTTGAATTCTTAGACACCTTGAGTGCACTCAAACAGGCAGAAATGCCGTATGAAGCAATGTTAGAGCAACAAAGATCTCTTGCCGGTCCTACCACAGCTTTTAGGATCTACTACACTACTTACAAGACTTTGAATGGGATAATTGCCATCGGATGCTTGAGTGAACATCTTCGCAAGAAAGCCGCTGTCGTTATGGGGATTCAAGACCCAAGATTTGAGCCAGGATATGATCCCGAAGATCCCGCAACNATTGTGCAAATAGAAAACCTTCATGAATCATCAAAGTTGATTATGGCATCACTCCCCACAGAAAAGTGGTTANTGAAATTTGATGAGGCTGGCGTTCCTGCCGGTCCAGTTAGGTTCGTTCAAGAATTACTTGATGACGAACAAGTNCTCGCAAATGAAATGGTCGTCGAGCTAGAACATAGTAAAGCTGGAATAATTCGAATGGCAGGNCCCATGGTAAGAATGAGTGAAACCCCATTACAACCACAATTTGCCTCACCGGCTCTGGGGGAACATTCACAAGAAATACTTGCGTTCCTAGGATATACCGACGAAGCAATCTCAGGGTTCAAAGAAAGAGGAATAACAGTGTAATCCAGTTTCACATAGCGGGATTAGTCAAAAACTCTGTTGATGCCCTATCNACCACCATATATAATCTATNAGGTTTGCCACAAGCAAATACCAAGCTGTCGAATATTAGTGGAGGAGGCTTTTGAAACCAAATGACCTATATCATTGCTGAACCTTGTGTGGATGTGCTCGANAGGGCATGTATAGATGTTTGTCCAGTTGATTGCATCTATGAAGCCGAAGAGCACANTATTTTGCTGATTAATCCGGAAGAATGTATTGATTGCGCAGCCTGCGAACCGGTATGTCCAGTAGCGGCGATTTTTGCTGAAGATGATGTCCCCGCTGAATGGGATAAGTGGACAGATCTCAATTACGAGTACTTCGGCCAGGAGAGGTAGTCAGTACAATTCAAATTGGCATTAACTCAAGAATGCTGAGCAGGTAAAATTAATCTGTAGGAACAAAAAACTGATGTCAAAGCCCGGATCTGGCCGGTAGCCTTCCGGGCTTTCTTTTGCATCCAAGGAACAGAGAGGATCGCGCTATGAACACAATCGATTCGACTCCAGAATTTGTAAGCAAAACTTACGAAANAATGTCAGCCAATTTGANGGNTGTTAGGGATCGTTTTGGTANGCCTTTAGNACTTGCTGATAAGGTNCTTTTGTCTCACCTTGANGACCCTTTTACCCAGGAGTTNATNGCGGGATCCAGCTACCTNAANGTGAGGCCTGATCGNGTAATCTTGCANGATGTCTTGGGNCAAACTGGAATGCTCCAATTTATGCAAACNTTAAAACCTACGGTNGCNGTACCAACAACGATACATTGTGANCACCTTGTNCANGCCAGAAATGAAGGGGTGAGGGATTTAGAAGAATCTCTTGTTGAGAATGACGAAGTTTACGATTTTTTGAAATCAGCTGCGGCCAAATATGGTGCCGGATTTTGGGGACCGGGNGCCGGGATAATNCACCAGGTTAATCTCGAAAATTATGCTTTCCCTGGAGCCATAATCATAGGAACNGACTCCCACACGCCAAACGGAGGAGGCCTTGGTTCTTACTCTGTAGGTGTTGGGGGAGCAGACGCAGTCGAGGTAATGGCTGGCTTNCCTTGGGAAGTTTTGTATCCGAAGAAAATTGGCGTATTACTCAAAGGTAAAATGAGCGGATGGACCGCACCAAAAGACGTCATACTTTACCTTGCCGGAGAACTGACAGTGTCTGGTGGAACAAACAGCACTATAGAATATTTTGGACCTGGAGCAGAATCAATTAGTTGCACAGGGAAGGCAACCATAACTAATATGGGTGCCGAACTNGGCGCAACAACATCCATTTTTCCATATGANGTACGAATGGCCCGCTATCTTGATGCAACTGGCAGAAAAGCATTGGCGAATATTGCGGACCAAAACAAGGATTTACTCACACCTGATCCCCATGTCACAACCAATCCGGAGGAATACTTTGATTTGGTTGTAGAAATAGATCTCTCAAAATTAGAACCCCACATTGTTGGTCCACACTCTCCAGACAGGGCCCGCCCCATTTCTGAACTCGCTAAAGAAATCGCCGATGATTCCAACGAATTTATCGATCNAGTGTCCGCGACACTTATTGGAAGCTGNACAAATTCTTCGTATGAAGATATGAGTAGATCTGCAGATGTAGCCGAACAGGCTTTNAAAAACGGTCTCAAAACTAAAGTACCACTAATGGTTACCCCCGGCTCCGAGCAGGTGAGAGCGACAATAGAAAGAGACGGTCAAATGAAATCTTTAAGATCTATTGGGGCCACTGTACTCGCCAATGCATGCGGACCGTGCATAGGTCAATGGCGGAGNTCACAGGAAGATTCTATAGAGNCGAACAGTATAGTTACNTCCTATAACAGAAATTTTCCGGCAAGAAATGATGGNCAGAGAACGACGATGAATTTCATCGCTAGCCCGGAAATTACGACAGCGTTCGCGTTAGCAGGGTCTCTCTCATTTAATCCATNCACTGATGAGTTGACAGCGTCTGATGGAAAAAGGTTCCGTTTAGAACCACCTGCACCGGCTCCAGAAGTACCTTCGGAGAAATTCATTGGAGGTAAAGAACAATTCTTCGCCCCCCCAGAAGACGGGAGTTCAATAGTAGTAGAGATTAAAGCAAATAGTGATAGGCTCCAGATTCTAGAACCGTGGGATCCGTGGGATGGAGAAGACATAAAAGATTCAGTAGTCCTCTTAAAGGCTCAGGGCAAATGCACNACCGACCATATTTCTCCTGCCGGTGTCTGGCTTAGCCTTAGGGGCCACTTGGATAAATTCTCAGACAATATGTTTATGGGGGCGTTAAACGCCTTTACAGGCGAATCCGGGAAAGCGACAAACATCATAACCGGTGAGAGCGGGAAAGCTATATCCCAAAATGCCCGNAAGTATAAGTCTGCAGGACAAAAATGGATTGTGATTGGGGATACCAACTACGGAGAAGGTAGTAGCAGGGAACATGCGGCACTATCACCTCGTCTGCTCGGTGGATCCGCAGTTATAGCCAAAAGCTTCGCCAGAATTCACGAAACAAACCTCAAGAAACAAGGATTGCTTGCACTGACATTTGGAGAGCACAAAGACTATGACAAGATACTGGAGAATGATCGAATAGACATAGTAGGTCTATCAGGTCTCGCTCCTGGCAAACAAGTCGACTGCAAAATAAGGCATTCCGACGACACAGAAGAGAGTATTAAGCTAAACCACACATACAGTGATACTCAACTTGAGTGGTTCAAGAAAGGCTCATTCCTTAATCTTTTCCACAGCAGCTAAAAACCAGCTCGCTCTTGTAGAGTCAGGCTGACTAGAGATCTCCTTCTAAGGAAAACTACACTAATTTACTCTCAAATCTGAGCGCATTTGTTCGTATCNTTCCTTTANGGGAAAATTAAGACCTAAATCGAAGTTAGCATCAGTTTCAAGCAGTTTCTTGGCCTCCAATGAGACAAGAGATACCAAGTCAGTGTCCGATATTTGGGCTACTTTGAATATTGGCTGTCCACTTTGTCGAGTACCTAGAAAGTCTCCATAACCTCTCATTTTAAGATCCTCTTCGGCCAATTTGAATCCGTCACNTGTCATTCTAAGTATGTCCATTCTTTTCTTGGCATCTTCCCCCGCTTTATCTGAAATAAGTATGCAATGGCTCTGATGCTTTCCTCTNCCTATTCTTCCTCGAAATTGATGTAANTGAGAAAGACCAAACCTATCNGCACCATCAATCAACATAACACTTGCGTTTGGCACATCAACACCTACTTCAACTACCGCAGTGGCCACAAGTATGTGAGTTTCACCTCTTCTAAANTTCTCCATTGCAANTTCTTTTTCGGAGAGGGTCATTCTTCCATGAATAAGTCCAACAGTCAGTTCCTGAAACACTTCCTTAGAAAGCCTCAAATGCTCTTCTACTGCCGAGCGAGCCTGCACTAACGCCGATTCATCAATCAGAGGGAATACGATAAAGGCCTGCCGTCCTTCTGCCACCTGATTTCGGATAAAACTGTACACATGGTTCCTGCGACTTGGCGATTCAACGATTGTTCGAATTGGCTTCCTCCCGGTTGGAAGTTCATCGATAACAGACAAATCAAGGTCTCCTACCATCGTCAGGTGAAGGGAGCGGGGTATTGGGGTGGCNGACATNACCAGAAGGTGCGGGCGTGGCTCTTTTTCTTGAAGAACAGAACGCTGCAGGATTCCAAACCTGTGTTGCTCGTCAACAACAAGCAGAGCAAGTTCTCGTAGTTCCACCGAATCTTGAATTAAAGTATGGGTGCCAACGATAACATCGATCTCCCCAGCCGCTAATAAACGGCGTGTCNGTNTTTTTACTGCTTCAGGCAAACTACCNACTAACAGTGCAAGAGTGATTTTACGAGAATCTCTGCCTATATTTAATTCCACTACATTTTCGTCACCGGCAAGAATTTTTTCATGGGAATGAGGATCCAGTAACCGNATCAACGTGACGAAATGCTGTTCTGCTAGTATTTCGGTAGGCGCCATCAGNGCAGATAATTTACCGCTNGAAGCCGCAGTGACCATGGCACAGGCCGCAACAACAGTTTTTCCACTGCCAACATCACCCTGAAGAAGCCTTCTCATAGCAGCATTGCTATTCAGGTCCGCAAGTACTTCNTTAATTGCTCTGAGCTGAGCCTNAGTCAGAGTAAACGGAATTTCAGATATGAAAGATCTACATGAATCTTCGTCTATCAAAGGCACCGCAGATACCTCTTCTTTCCACTCTACCTTCTGCTTTTGTCTCACAAGTTGAATCATGAAAAGTTCATCGAACGCCAAGCGACGTCTAGACCTCATGAGTTCTTTGGAATCCCGAGGGTAATGAAAGTGTGCCACCGCTTCCTTCAAGCCCATCAATCCAGTTCTAAGAAGGATCTCCGAAGGCATGAATTCTTTAACATGCTCTATTGAGGAAGANAATGCTGCGTTAACTATCCGCCTCATCACCTTCTGGGTAACACCGGCAGTAAGAGGGTAAATAGGGACTAGTCGACCAGTATGTATATTATGAGATCCCTGCTTTAGTACCTCATAAGTCGGGCTTTCAAATGTAATTTTTCCNTTGAATACTGCGGCTCGTCCGCTGACNATAACCTTCATACCTTGCTTNAGTTGNTTAGCAGCCCAAACTTGATTAAAGAGCGTAATTTTCANGTTCCCCGTGTCATCGAATAGGGTCAANTCAACTCGTTTGTTCCGCTTAAAACTAGTCTGAAGGGTGCAATCCCAAACAGTGGCAACAACACTTTGCATCAACCTTGGTTCCAACTCATTAATTTTACGGATATCCGTAAAATCATCGTGGCGACTAGGGTAATGTGATACCAGGTCCCAAACTGACTTTATTCCCATATTCTCNTCTAGGAGACGGGCAATTTTGTCTGTGAGAGGTCGTTTCAAATCTATTATTGGCGCTGCCAGAGGTATCCTCATACTTCTGGGNCGATCTCTTTCCCTTTCCAGAGTTTTTGCAGTCTCTGAAAATTTAGATGTACTCAGATCCTTTAGACCAGTCAGTAATCTCTCTGCCCAAGCCCTTCTTTCGGCCAGTGTCGATGTTGAATAGCTAAANGGATTTAGAGNAATTAACTCACGNAAATGTTCCCGGTTGGCTACTAAGAATTCATCAAGCCCGCCGATGACAACGGAGTTATCAAACCCGACGTTCTTTTCTTGCAGCAAGATTCTCCCTAGGGTATTCGTGATTTTCTCTTCATAAGACATAGACAAAGTTCATGATCACTGNTCTAGGTTATACCCAATATATATTTCCTTCGCCGCAGCTGCTTTTCAGCTTGAGACAACTGAGACCATGAAATCATAATGTGGCTGCCCCCCCCAATGAAGTTCTATACCGGCGTGCTCCAAATCTCCAAAAGAACTTTCAAGAAAATCTCTTATGGAATCAAGATCCAATTCATCCAATCGGTTGCCCAAAAATACGGTGATCTGGTCGCTATCCTGGCCACCCGTAGCCTCTATCGCCCGAACTAGCAATTCCAAATTGGTTGTTGCTGACAAAATTAACTTAGAATCCAACATAGCCACCGGTTGTCCTTCAAGCGCTGAAATTCCGTTTATTTCTACGCTTCTCGCTGCAGGAAAAATTAGGATCGTTTTGACCGAACCCATTACATCCACAAGCATTTCACTGTTGATCTGAGCGCTCAAGTCTGGGTCGAATGCAAACGAGCATTCCATGCCCTGTAAAACTGATACCGTGGGCAGAACAACCACATTCGTGTCTGCCATTTTAGCTGCTTCGTGCGCCGTAGATGCTATATTCTTGTTATTGGGTAGCAGTAAAACAGAGCTTGCTGATATAGCTTCCAAGCAGTCGAGTATTTCCCCTACGCTTGGATTCGCAGTGTCCCCCGCCTCGATGACAAGATTCGCTCCAGAATCCAGCAGGAACTCCTTTATCCCTTCGCCTGACGCCAATGCAACCAATGCCGTTTTATCTCCTATGTCGACCGAACCAAACTGGGTCTTGCTCTTGGGTTCATCGTGATCCATGAGCATGGTCTTGGACTGGTTTTCCATATTTTCGACTGAAACCTCAGAAACTACTCCNAAATCAACAGCGGCAGAAATCNGTTTCCCGGGATCTTTTGCGTGTATATGCACCCTGAATACACCATGACTACCAAGTATCGCCAAAGATTCGCCAATTTCATCTAACTTCTTGTCTAATAACTCCTCAGACACAGAGGACTCCAATACGAATTGAGTGCAATAACCGTACTCCTCATTGGTTCCCTGATGTTGAAGAATCAACCTTTCTATGCCTTCCCCTTTATCATCAGGGAAACGAAGATAGAGGGAAGTGGTTTCCGGGTCTTCCCTTGATAAGAATAATGCCATTCCTCTCAAAATAATCTCCACTCCATAACCGCCTGAATCTACTACACCGCTCTCCTTCAAAATCGACAGGAGACCTGGAGTACTGTCTACAGAGACCCTAGCGATTTCTATCATAGAGTTAAAAGAGTCGCATATTGACACTCCCGGCACACTCCGATTAACAGATTCTGTGGCGAGGTCTCTTAAGACGGTTAGCATTGTGCCCTCTACAGGATCCGGAAAAGTTGAATATGCCTCTTCTTTTGCCTTAACAAGGATTGAGACATCAACTAACTCACTTCTAGTGAGTCCTTCAAAAATCCCTTTGAACACGTGAGCCAGTATGGAGCCGCTATTGCCCTTAGCAGCAAAAAATGATGCTACCCATAAGCGAAGCGAAAGGTCTTCCAGGTCAGATAGGCTCCTTTGAAGACGGTTCGCTGTTTCGTCCCTATTATCTTCGTAGATTTTCCGCTCTCTGTCCGTTTGNTCACGCTCTATGCCGATTTTCATACTCTTTAAAGTTTGNTACATGTTTGTACCTGTATCCTTATCTGGCACTGGAAAAACGTTGAGGGCGTTCACCGACTCTATATGACGTTGAAAATATATAACGGCACTATNAAACATGCCTTTAAGGAGGTTTGAATTTCTCTTTTCTTCATTCATAGTTTACAAATACATAGAACCAATTAAATTGCTGATCAAGGTATCAATATGATATTTTCTAAGGTGACTCTTCGAGAGTCACAGTCCATTCCGCAATAACAAGATCCTTCAAAAAAGCAGCCTAGTATCGACATCAAAATGATTCTAGACATGAGTAGTAAAGGCGTCAAAGGAAAAAATGGCAATTTGTGCAATTTGTAATAAAAGTGGTCAATCTGGAAATAACGTTAGCCATTCAAAAAGGCGAACTAGAACTAGATGGAGTGTCAATATCCAGAAAGCTACCGTGGAAATTAACGGTGTTACTCAGAAAGCTAACGTATGCACCCGTTGTTTACGGACTCAATATAAGTCAGCTATGAAAGATTGATTTCGCTGCTTTATCCGTATCAATTGATCAGAGACGAAAAGGTCAGGTAATTCAATATTAGNCTGCTGGCAATTTTCGTTGACACTTTTAATTCCTCATTAATATCATTAACCTTGGTGCAATCATCACCGAGAGAATATTTCTCAGATTCAACCCACGGCCAAAGCGAGAGGATATGAGTATGGCTGAATACACGAAATCGGAAGCACTAGACTGGGCACGGGAAAACATACGTGGCCAATGGTCAACTTTGATGACACCGTTCACTCCAAGCGATGAAATCGATGAGATTGGCCTNAGAAANAACATTCAGCATGTGCGAGCACTCGGCTCTCGAGGAGCNGGTTGCACTTGGGGAATGGGCGAATTTTGGACCCTTACTCAAGAGGAACGTCTAAGGGTATATGACATNGTAAGTGATGAAGCGGGGGGAGAATGGCCAATTGGGGCCCATGTTTCTCATACTTCAGAGAAAGCCATGTTNGAACTCGCAAATCATGCCGAGAATTCCGGNTTCGATCTACTAATAGTCGCTGCACCTTATTTTGTAACCAATCAAGAAGACCAAGTAATCGAATGGGTAAGAATTCTCGCCGAAAACACATCTCTTGCAATTATGTTTTACAACTCTCCTCAATTTGGCCTGGTGATGAGTGCAAACGGCCTTAGTAAAGTTTGTGACATTCCAAATGTAGTTGGGGTAAAAGAAGCCAGTTTCAATCGTGAACTCTCAATAGAGACCCATCTGAAGCTTGGCACTAAAGCAATCATCAGCACGCCTGACGAGTGGATCTTTGAGGCTGGGGAAAAAGAGGGATTTGAGCAGCAAGTTATGTTCGCAAATACTTCTGACTGGCGTTTTGATACTCCAGAAGAAAACCATTATGTGACATTTATTGATAAAGTTATGGAAGGGGACTTAGACACAGATTACTACAATCAACACATAGCCCCAATCAAACAAGTATCAGACAAATGGTGGCANCATACGGTGAAAAAGATGGGCGGGGCTCTTCCGGCCTCTATGTGTAAATACTGGGGGGAACTAATGGGAATGGCAGGAGGCCACGTCAGGAGGCCACTTACGGAGTTATCANAAGAAGAGAAAACCACCTTGGAAGAAGACATTAATCATGCGAGAAGTGACCACTAACAGCGCCAGGCCACTCATTGAAAAAAGGAGTTCCCCAATATGATCCTAATGGTGAGCGTACAGGATTTGTATGAAGCGAAGCAGGCTTTAAAAGGCGGCGCAGACATTGTGGACGTCAAGAATTTGCAAGAAGCCTTAGTTGGTTCAGCTCACCCAAACGTCGTTAAACAAATCAGAACCGAAGTTCCTTCGGCACATCACGCCAGTGTTACATTGGGTGTTG
Organism: Chloroflexota bacterium; assembly: GCA_002708065.1. GTDB lineage: Bacteria > Chloroflexota > Dehalococcoidia > Lucifugimonadales > UBA826 > UBA11795. The sequence continues at coordinate 4,028 of PAOO01000044.1, read as the reverse complement.
TACCGGACCAAATAGGAACGGTGGCAATGGCTGTGTATGCGGCAGGTTGCCTCGAGGCAACTTCTGTAAAAGTCGGCTTCATGGTGCGGGAATACGAGGTGGCCCTTGAAACCCTACTGGCTTCTAAGGAAGCTTTGAAAGGCACAAGCACTAAGCTAATCGGTTCTCTTTTTGCTGATAACACCCTTTATGACGGGGGTCTTGACCCCAACTTAATGGTCAAACTTGCCAAAGAGGGCCAATGCGATGGTTTTTTAATCGACACGTTAGTCAAAGACGGCAGAAACCTTTTCGACTTCATACCTGAAGAACGTCTTAAGGAGATGGTGAACGAAGGTAAAGAAGTGGGTATGAGTACAGCCCTTTCCGGTCATCTAAAGATGGATGACATCAACGAATTAGCCCGGGTTAATCCTGACATTGTGGGAGTCAGAGGTGCAGTTTGCCAAAAAGGTGACCGGGANTCCAGAGTACATTGGGAATCGGTAGCTGACTTCAAAAGAGAGTTGGATTTGAGACAAACTGGAGCTATAGACGCTTATGCTGAAAACGGGGGAAGCACGGCTCCGTCAAATGGTAATTCAACCAGCTGGGTGGTGGTAGATGGTACAGGGAAAAACTGCGCNGGAATCATCGCCGCACTTAACGAGCAAATTTCGATTGATGACAGTTCAATACTTGAGGTGATTGTCCCAGACGTTTTAAACACATACGATCTTATTGTTTGGGCAGAAAAGCACAGTCATAACATATTGACTCAACGCAAGGATCCTGAAGGATCCCTTCGAATGCTAATCCAGCCATAATAAATCACTTCTTCACAAATATATCTTAATTAAGGACCATCAAATATCGAAAACAGAGACTTTTGTTACGTTGAATCAAGTAAATCAGATTATGTGATGTGACGGTTGGTAATTATGGGAGCGGCGCTACCAGAAATAATAGGCATTATTAGGGATGTGGTTTTTATCGTCTCCTTGCTTTTTATATGCTTTGTGATTTACCGCACGGCAAGAAAGATAAACAATGTCGTTGATTCTGCTAAAAGGACCGGCAAAAAAATCGAGAATGTTATCGAGTTTATAACTAACCCTTCTAAAGGCAATTTTGGGTTTCTTAGATCAATTTTTAAAACGTTCAATTTTGTAACCGGTAGCAAACGTAATCACTCTGACGAATAACGTCAATTAAAAGGAGGCGTGAAATGGGTAGCGGAAATGGAGGATTCACGACCGGACTACTGGTTGGTGGAATTATTGGAACCGCGATAGGAATCCTACTCGCGCCAAAACCAGGATCTGAGACAAGGTCCGAATTGTTTGAGCGGAGCGAATATATCCGTGATAAAGCTGAAGAATTATCTGCAGCAGTTAAAGACGCTCTGGGTCCAACTATAGATCAGCTATCTGAAAGAATCGCACCCACACTGGGCGTTGCAAAAGATAAAGTTAGCCCGGTGATGGAAGTGGTTCGTGAAAAAGTCACCCCATTGGTGGAACAAGTAAATGCAAGATTTGCAGACGCTTCTGATTCGTTAACCGACAAATCCGAACAGCCACGGGATAGGAATACCGATAATTCTGCCTAGATATTTTTGTTTCGAGAAAATTTCACCGTAGATCTATTATTTCCTCTGGGCGCTTGGATAAGATCCCAAAATCTTCATCATGGAAACTTGATTATTGAGTGCATCAAGTGATTCAGCCACTAAATCCTCTGTACGGTGGCCTTCCACATCAACCAAAAAGACGTACCTTCCGAGGCTTTTCTTATTTGGCCTAGATTCAATTTTTGTGAGGTTTATATCCCTTGAAGCAAACTCTCTGAGAGAACCACTTAGTATCCCTGGTGCATTACCTCCATACTCAAAGCATAGAGAAGTTTTATCATTTCCGGTAGGTTCATGATCTCTATGTGAGAGAACCACAAATCGAGTTTCATTATTCGATCTATCTTCAACATTTTCTAGCAATATTGTGGCTCCGTAAAGCACCGCTGCCCTCCTACTAGAAATCGCAGCAGTCTCAAGTGAGGCCGCCATCATTTCCTGAACCGCACTTGAATTGCTTAGTGAAGCAGTCAATTCTGCACCAGGCAGTTTACTCGTTAAAAAGTCTCTACATTGCCCAAGCGACTGCGGATGAGAGATAACGTTCTTTATATCAGCGAGGTCGATTTTATTATGAGCCATTAGACATTGATGAATCGGAACGATAACCTCGCCACAAATAGACAATTCAGAGTCATGTATAAGCAAATCAAGGGTGAACGTAACACCTCCCTCTATGCTGTTTTCTATGGGAACAATACCTTCATCTGCTATCCCTGAAGACACGGCATTCGCCACAGCAGGAATAGACTCCACGGGTATAAGAATCGCCTTTTCGATCCATTCTCTCGCCGCCTGTTCGCTGTATGTTCCGGCAGGACCGAGATAAGCGATTCTTTTTCCCATTCTCCTTAAACCTCTTCCGCAAATAAATTTGCCATGCCTGTTTCCAAGCACTCTATGGCCAAGTTTGTAATGTTTATGGTCATATCAACACCCAACATCTTAAAGAGATCTTCGTGTTCTGGGAGATAAACTGTTGATATTGTTTTTTCGACACCGTAATGGTGTTTTGCAACTTGACAGGTAAGCAAATTCACGTCATCGGCTCCGGTAGTCGCAACAAAAATATCCGCACGAGACAGGCCGGCCTCACCTAAAACTAAGGAAGAGCACCCGTCTCCTTGTATTGCAACCTCGCCCAGCGATTGTTTTACAATTTCTAACCGGCGCCTGTTCAACTCTATTAAAGTGACTTCAGAACCTGAATCCAGCATCCATCGAGCCAGGCGAACTCCTATCCTTCCGGCTCCAAGTATTACGACATACATTTAACGGCAACCCTTACTTGAAAGTTAAGTCGATTGTTTATCATGACATCGTTTCTTCAAATAAAGTGCCCACTGTAAGGTGAAGCCGGCTTATTACATGGATTCCAAGGGATCGATAGATTTCCATTATCGGTTCCTCTTCTATCAAACAAAGGACCTTCGGCACCCTAATAATATGAAGTCCAATTTGAGAAGCTAGGATATTAATCGGTGAAGTACCAGTCGTTGCGATCATTACATCAACTTCATGAGCTGAAGCCCGTCTAAGGTCCCCCTCTCTCGTACCGTCACCAACAACTGGAACTATCCTAGTCGTTTCTATCCGCCTCGGCGGGAGTAATTCAAATGACGCGGGATCCAAATCAAGGACCTTGATTATGTTTCCTGAATCAGACAATCTAGTTGCAAGAGCAGCACCAGTCTCCCCGCAACCGACAATAAGCGCTCGCCGAGCTCTATAAATAGGTCCTCGACGAGAATTCTCTGTTTCTCTCATAGAGTTATCTGTCTCTTCTGAATCTAACATTCAATATCCCGTTGTACCGTTGAAAGAACCACTTATGATAGCTTGCTCACTATATCGAGATCGAGGATCTACAAGTCACGACCTTACACGTAGCGTTGGAAAGTATGTATTCCAGTGATTCCCCTAGCGAAAACTCTCCGAATCTCGTTGAACCAGGCGATGCTACAACTATCATATCTGCCTCTTCGTCCTTGCAGTGGGCCACCACTGCCGATCCTCTCGACCTTGCTTGCAATAATTGGCCAGCAGTTTTGACTTTAAAATTTTTGGCCAACTTTTCCATATTTGAAAGTACTTCTTCACCTTCTAAAGTTTTCTCAGCAATTTCCTGATCCACTGGCCGATCTCTTCCTATTTCAATAACGTACAACAAAACAACCCTTAACTTCGAATGCCTGCCTATTTGACTTGCAGTACGCGTAACATCTAAATCTGTGGGAGTACCGTCTAAAACAGCAAAAATCATGACGTAATGTTAAGACCCAAATTATGGATTTATGGAAGTCGAGCCACTTTCTATTTGGTCAGGTTCTATTACCGCATCTAACGATTCTAGATAGCTATCATGCGCGGCTACTATCACAAGATCGCCGAACTCGAGTTTCATATTCAATTCGGG